>SFEH01000188.1 GCA_004557315.1 Bacteroidales bacterium | reverse complement strand
CCTTCTGCTCCGTAAGGAGTGTGGTCGAGAGTCCAAGGTTCTTCCATTGCATACCAGTCGATGGTGAGTGCAGGATTGTCTTGGCAATAACGAGCCCATGACGAATTGCCTACAGGAAGCACAGGTGCCTTGCCGTCGATCTGTTCTTCAAGCACGCTCCAGTATTTTGCCCAGCGAGGATAGTAGAAGTCCTTGAGGATGCCTTCCCACTCTTTGTGAGCATAGTCGCGGAGCTTGCCGGTGTTGGCGCAATAGCGGTTGCCCCATGTGGTAATCTGAACGCGAGCATTCCATTCATATAGGTCTTTCTCTGCCTGGGTAGTGCCACGTTGCTTTGCCTGCTCTGTCCAGCGTCCGACACGGAACTCCGAACGGGTCTTGAGCAGTTTGTCCTGAAGAAGGAGCAGACGGAGGAACTCCTTGTAGTCACTCTTATAACGTTTTTTGTCGAAGCTCTTGAAGTCGGCAACGGTCTGGTTATAGACGATGCGTGCCTGATCGGCAATGGCTTGACGCAGAATATCCACAAGGTCGTACTCGAAGTTGTTGTTGCCCTTGAACTTATCTGCCACACTCACCATCAGACGAGCCGCATCGGCAGTAGTCGTTGGGTCGTAGTAGTTGCTCATCTTGCTCCAGCTTGAAGCCTGGAAGCAATCGAGCGATGGACGAGAGCAGAAGATCGACTCGTGAGGACCCTGCTGGTTGTTGGAAGGAGGGCAGTTGTAAATCTCGCGAGCTAGAATCTGCCAAGCTTCCTGAACTTTCTCGTCATCTGCACCATAACGTGCTTTGACATAACCCTTTACCCACTCTTCCTTTGTAAACTTCTCGTCACGCCAAGGGAGTTCGCACATCAGTTCATACATGATTGGGTTGGTCTCCGAACCTTCCATAGTCAAACCCATGCCGATGAGATGCTGTGCCTGTGGATGATTTTTGGTGAGATAGAAATTGTCGATCAGTTGATCCATACGGCCATGCAGACCGATGTTGGCTCCGAAGTTCTCGAGCAGACAGAAACACCAGTCATGGTCGGCATATCCCTTGTCTTTTTGCCAGATAGAAGGAGCACCCCACATAGGGCGGCATTCGCTGAAGAGGTCGAGGAAGATCACGTCGCCAGGTTCGATGGCACGGAGCATCTCCTCGCGAGGGTTCTCGTTCCAACCCTGGCAAACCCACTTTGCTTTAGGATTGGCTTTCTTCATTGCAGCGTTGATGGCCTTGAAGCACGCATCGAGGTCGAGACCTGCAGGGATATTCGATGCCTCATGGAACGGATCCATAGAGTAGTAGTCGGCTTTGCCAAAGAGACGGATGCTCTCTTCGTAGAACATGTCAGAGAACTGCTGGAAACGAGGATCGGTAGGCATAAGGATGCCAGGACGGGTGAAGCCGTTCCATAGTTGAACGGTAGAGATAGATGACTCGCTGCTTTCAATGTTGTTTGCAACTTCAGCTTGTTGCACGAGGAACTTGCTTGGAACCATGCCGCTGTAGCCAGGGAGGACAGGCTTGATGCCATATTCCTTCATGCGCTTGAGGATCTTCTTCTGGAGAGCTTCCTGCTGACTATACCATGAATCAGGGTTAGGTCCACCCCAGCCTTCAAGGTTGTTCATTTCCCACCATGCGAGGAAGGCAGGACCGGCGATGAAGTCGTCGATGTCCTTCTTGCTGTAGCCTAGTCGCTCCATGATGTTTTTCCACACGCACTCATATCCAACAGCAGCCAGAGGCATGTTGATGCCATGCAGAGCCATCCAGTCGATCTCTTTCTCCCAGCGCTCCCAATCCCAGAAAGCCATGGTGTAGCTGAATGTGCAATAATTAAAGTCATAGCGCAGAGAGAGCGTTGTCTCGTGACGTTCCTTCTGCGTCACTGGAGGAAGGACAGCAGGTAGCTTTGCCTCCATGCAGTTCCATGAGAGATGGATGCCAGCATAATATTTTAGATACCAGTTGATGCCAGCGGCAATATTTACATAGTTATTGCCACGCACCACAACTTTCTTTCCTCGCTGATCGAGCTCAAAGAAGTCGATGTCCGACTTTTTCTGTTCGATGATGAATTTCTTTGATGCTCCTTTGTCAATTCGTTCCAAAAGGCCATCGATAGGAGTTGCTGCGAAAGAAGGAAGCAGCAAGCAAAGTGTAAACCACAATGTCAATATTGTCTTTCTCATGTCTGTTGTAATATGTGTGATATTATGCTTTTTGTTTCGAAGCAGATGTAAAGTCTCATAGCATTTTGGTAAGGCCAATTAATAATAATTAAAAAGGAGGAAACACCTTTTTGGGCGTTCCCTCCTCTATGATAGATATCAATATCCAGGGTTCTGTGTCCAACCTTCGTTCAAGTCAAGGTCGTTCTGTGAGATAGGGAAAATACGCATGTTCTTGTCGAAGCTTGCGTTAGGATTGCTCTTGTAGTGAGGGAACCACTCATCTTCGTAATGGCCGAAACGGATCATGTCGTTGCGACGCCAGATTTCATCGAAGAACTCACGTCCACGCTCGGCATAGATATCGTCGAGCGATGGCTCGTTGCTGATATTAGGAGCATTGACATAGCTGCGGATCTGGTTGAAGAGTTCCTTAGCACCCGACTGACCGCTGCGCACCATTGCCTCTGCCTTGATGAGGAGGATGTCGGCATAACGGAAGATAGGCACGTCGTTACTCTGGTTACGACCGTTTGAGTAGTCGTTGTTGCAGATAAACCACTTCATTGAGCGGTAACCCTGTGACCAGCCTGTCTTGTCATCGCCCACGTCGTTCGAAGCAATGTCGTTGCCTTCAGGGATGGTGATAGTCCTTGAGAATACCAAAGGATCACCGCTACGGTCCAAAGCCTTC
>SFEH01000050.1 GCA_004557315.1 Bacteroidales bacterium | reverse complement strand
CTCAATGGCTTATTGATGCTGGTATAGCCTATTATTCTTTCAATACTAAAGCCTTTGAGCTGCCATTCGAGGCCACAGAGAACAGGAGGCTATATAAATTATATATGGTTGATACTGGCTTGTTGTGTTCGCAGCTTTTGAAAAAGATGCAGTTCAGAGTATTAAACGGAGAAATTGATGTTAACGAAGGTGCTCTGACAGAAAACTTTGTGGCATGTGCGCTTGCGGCAAAAGACGTGGCTCTTCATTATTATGACAAGAAAAGTAAACTTGAACTGGATTTTGTTATACCTGACGAAAATGGTATCACAATAATTGAGGTCAAGTCGGGGACAGAATACAAGAAACACGCATCGCTGAACAATGCCTTAGCTTCTAATGCTATGAGTATTGACCGATGCATAGTGTTGTCGGCAAATAATGTCGAAGTAGAAAATGGTATAATCTATCTTCCATTGTATATGGCATCACTGTTGTAATACATACAAATCTGGCATAGCTACAATAGTCTTGATAGGCAGCGAACAATATCATGGATTGGCAAATACATGTTCTGCGTTATCCAGATCAGGGTAATTTGGATAGTAGATTAGGAAAGAGGGCTTGCCTCCGATGCCTGTCCAGTCAATCCTGCGCACATGGCTGAAATCAGGTGCGCCAAAGTCGAATGAACGGCCATAGAGGCTTATGCTACAGGCTTCTACTTTCCAGAACCCGCCACCATAACACTCGTCTTCGCCCCAAGGAAGCAGGTCCTTGTGCAGACGAACGTCACCGAAGCGCAGTTCTCCTTCTTTTGTTATTACGAATTTTTGCATATTTGTTACTGAATATTCTTCTTGCTGATTAGATCTGACACACCATTCTGTGCGATTGCTGCTGCAATTATTTGCCCATAACGCAATGCAGAGTGCCACCATTGGCGATGTCATCGTGAGAGATGAACATACGTTCGAGAGGCTTGCCATTGAGGGTGGCTTGCTTGATGTAGATGTTTTCGGCAGAAGCGTTGTCGGCTATGATGGTGAAGTCGCGACCCGAAGGCAGGTGGATGACCGCCTTGTTGAAGACAGGACTACCGATGGCATATTCGGGAGTGCCAGGACATACTGGGTAGAAGCCGAGGGCAGAGAAGATGTACCATGCCGACATCTGACCAGCATCGTCGTTGCCTGCCAGTCCGTCGTGCGATGCTGCATATTGCGTCCTCATTGTCTCACGAACATGCTTCTGTGTTTTCTCTGGCTGACTTGTATAGTCGTAGATATAGCATATCTGGTGGCTTGGCTCATTGCCGTGCCAGTAATGACCAGTCTCGAAAAGCGAATCGAGCTTTGCAACAAAGGTCTCTTCGCCTCCCATCAGCTCCATTAGTCCATTGATGTCGTGAGGCACATACCAAGTGTAATGACAAGGCTGACCCTCGCAGATGAACTTCTGGAAGCTCCATGGGTCAGAGTTGAGGAAAGAGCCATCATCGTTTCGACCATCTGCCCAACCTGTCGCAGGGTTGATGACATTGCGGTAGTTCTGGCTTCGCTCGAAAAGCTGCTTTGCCACATCGTCGTGTCCGAGGGCTTGAGCAAAACGGGCAAAGACAAAATCATCGTAGGCGTATTCGAGAGTGCGAGAGGTCTGTTCTGCCTTATGATAGGCGTCGGCAACAGGGTCTTGCACAGGAATATAGCCATGTAGTATATAAGAATTGAGTGCGCGACGACTCTTGCCTTCAGCGTATTCCTCGAAGGTCTCAGGCAGCGTGAAGGCGTTCTTGTATAGAGCCTCGTATGCCTTGTCGATGTCGAAATTTCTGACACCCTTGAAGTAAGCATCGGCAATGAGAGAAGCACAATGGTCGCCAATCATCTCGCTTGTATAGCTGTTCCAGCAAGGGAAGATTGGTAGCCAGCCGCCCTGATCATACTTGTCGAGGAGTGACTGGATCATGTCGCCAGCACGTTCGGGATCGATAAGACACTTCAGCGGATGAAGGGCACGATAGGTGTCCCACATGCTGTAGTCGTCGTAATATGTGCCAGAGGTGTGAGCAGTCGAGTCATTGCCAGCATAGCTTGGATAGCTGCCATCGACATCGTTGAACTCGCGAGGGAGGAACGAAGCATGATAGAGCGAAGTATAGAAATTGGTGAGCAGCTCAGGGTCATCGCTCTCTACTTCGATAGCTGAAAGTGTCTGTTGCCACGTTTCCTCAAGATTGCTTCGCATCTTGTCGAAATCACTGTCGGGACATTCAGTCAATAGGTTAAGCTTGGCTTTCTCGATGCTTGTGAAAGATGTGGCAGCACGGACATAGACCGTTTCGCCAGCCTTGACATCAAACTGGAGGTAAGCTCCGCCGGTGCTCATTGTGCCAGTGATGGTGTCACGTCCTGCGTATATGCCTTCTGGGTTGTAAGTGCCAAAGGCAGCTATCTCCTTGTTCACGACTTCGACCACGAAATGACCATCGAAACCAGTGTATTGACCCAATCCCTGATAGATGCGGTGGGCAGGATTGGAGCCAGTGATGATGCCGTTGGCAGCATCGCATTGAAGCGAACCCATGGCTTCGTCGGAGTTGGCATTGACGGTGATGTAGCCGATGCCGTCATGGTCGAAAGTGAAACGGAAGAGGGCAGTGCGGCTTGTGGCTGTCATTTCGGCTTGGATGCCGTAGCGTTCGAGTTCGACAGAGTAGTAGGCAGGAGTCGATACCTCGTTCTGGTGAGAGAATTTTGAACCTCGGTCGAGTGGATCGCCCGTCAGAGAGCCAAACTGTGGCATAATGGTCATAGAGCCATAGTCTTGAGTCATGCCACCCACAATCCAGTGAGAAGCACGGAAGCCCTGTATCTCGTCGTCGGCATAGTAATAAGGCGCAATGCCTTTCTGTTCGGTGTCGGCAGTCTGTGGTGTCCAGAATGTCATGCCATGGGGCATCAGGACTGCAGGTATCAGCTGAGCAGGGTCGTGAGCCTGATCATATCCGCCCATATCACCTTTCTTACTTGTGCGCATAGGTTTCTGCTTGCGTGTGACACCACCGAGATATTCCGCATTCTCAGCAGAATAGTGAGCTCCGGTGCCAATCATTGTGTTGACATACTGGAGATAATCGTGCTGTTCTGACTGGGTCGAACAGCTGCAAAACAAGGCAATGGAGCACGTAAGGCACAAGACTTTTTTCATAAAACCATTAAATATTAGTAATCAGCAATCGATTTCTTTTTCTTTCTTGAACTTTCGTCCAATGATGATATTTCGTATTGTGGCAATTATGCCTGTCTGTCCGATAATGATGATCCAGTCGAGTCGGAAGATGCCGTAGATGATGATCATGAGCGAACCGACGAGTGCGAGAACCCAGAATGTGACAGGCAGGAGCGACTCCTTGTGGCGGTAGCTGTAGTACCACTGATAGACAAAGCGCATCTTGTAGATGAACTGACCAACACTGCCCCAGACGATAGCATATATAGGCAAATCCTCGTTTTTGAAGAACGAAGAGGTGAAGTAACTGAAATCCTTGAGCATCAATCCGAGGATAGCGACAGGGACAAAGGCGAAGACCCAGGTGATGGCCTTCGGGATATGAGTCAGGATGCCTTTGGCCTTGAGATTCCACATATATATATAATATGAGAGAAGTTCACCGAAGATGATAGAGAAGTCATCGCGCAGGTAGCCATAGAAAAAGAACAGAGAAGAGCCAAGGAGACTGAAGATCCAGAAGATGGTGGGCGATTCGATCTTCTTGCTCTTTTCTGACTTGATCCATTGCACGAGAGCTCGGGCAGTATAGAAGAACTGTGCTGCCAATCCTATTAGAAATGTAGTTTGGCTCATCGTTTAGATGTTGTCTTTTGCAATGTGATAGTTGATATATCGGCTACGCATCCAGCGGAACGCGAAGCAGTCCTGGAAAGGACCAATGAGGCGGTTCCAGAGGTGGAACTTCGACTGACCAGCCGTGCGAGGAAAGTGGCGCACTGGTGTCTCGAAGAAAGTGCCGCCGTCCTGCAGGGTGATGAGTGCGGCGAAGAAGCGGTGCATGCCCTTGAACATAGGGATGCGCTTGGCGTATGGTGTCTGCATGACCTTTAGCGGACAGCCAGTGTCGGTGGCAGTGTCGCCAGTCATCATGCGGCGAAAGCCGTTGGCAATCTTCGATTGTATGCGTTTTGAGCCCGAGTCGTTGCGTCGTGCACGGATGCCAGAGACGAGAGTGTAGTCGGCAGCATGAGGCAACAGAAGGTTGAAGTCCTCAGGTGCGGTCTGCAGGTCGGCATCCATGTAGCCTACAAGAGGAGACTCGCATGTGTCGAATCCCGCCTTGATTGCCGCCGAAAGTCCGCGGTTGCGGTCGAATGAGATGTAGTAGAAATCCTTGTTTCGTGAGCATATCTCCTCGATGCCTTTCAGACTGCTGTCCTTCGATCCATCATTGACAAAGAGCACACATGCTTTTTCGATGCACTTTGGCAGATACTCGGCGAAGGTACTTTCCAGACGGGCAATATTGTCTTCCTCATTGTAGATAGGGACAATGATTGTGAATCTGTATTCAGATGTCTTGTTCATGTTTTTATATAAATATTCGTTGTTATCATAGGTTGCTGATGTAACCGTCAATCCATTTCAGACGCTTGGTGTAGTTGTCCTTCATCTTGCTTATAGCTACTGAGAACGAATCCTTGGTGTCGCCATTGACATCAACCGATATAGGCCACATCTGGCTGTTGATGGCATCTGACTTCTCAAGTGCCTGAGCTTGTTGGTCGATATAGTCAGGAATAGTCTCAAACTGTGGTTTTAGAATATTCCACTGTGCCTTGACGATGTTGCGGAATTCCTTGTCTCTGAACAATTTCTTGTAATATAGCTTGTCGGCGATATGTTCTGTAGTGTGATAGGTAAAGGTTTCCCAGTCGTAATCCCACAATGGGCCAGCCACAATCTTTCCGCCCTTGTCTTTGTGGATATAGCAGCTCTTTGGGTGCTTTGCCTCGAAGTTGCAGACCAGCTCATTGATGATCCACCAGTCGGCAAAGCTTTTCAGCTCCATAAAATTATCGAACTCGCGTGACTCGAACTTGACAGGATCTCGCAATGCAGTTTCCATTTCATTGACATATTGCTTCATATAGTCAAATTGTGCGGAATTGACTTCATCGGGGTCCTTGAACATATATGGCAGGCTGAAGATGGAAGAATAGAACTTGTATTGCTCATCGAAATAAACGTCGAGCTCCATCAAGTAACCACCTGTGATATCTTCTCCTTCGGTGGCATTCTCGTCGAGTTCGGAAATATTGACTCGCGACTCGTCGATTTTGATCTGTTCGCACAAGTAATAGTTGCCCAGATGACGGTTGTTAATAACCAGCTCGATGAATTGTCCGCGAGGAGTCCATTCCAGAGCCTTGCTTCTACGTCCCATCTCAAGGGAAATATCGTTGCGCATCATCGTGCGATCCATCCAGTTGGCTAGCAAGACCCATCGCTTGTGCTTTGGCATTCCCAGTATTTCGGTCTTGCTGTCGAGTTTCAGAGTGTACGGCTTCTTCGGATAGCTCCAAGTCGTGTTGCCACGACCTTTGATTGCTGTCGATGCCTCAGTTTCTATTTCACCTTTTATATTATATATCTTGACCGAAGCACCCTCAATCCAGTCTTCCTTGCTGTCGATTGTCTTGGCACCAGGTGTGTTGATGACTATTACAGGAAGGCCTGTGTCTGGAAGCCCTAATGCCTGAAGAGGTGATTCTTCTGTTTCAGGCTCGTTGTTTATAGGCTTGTCGCTCTCACCACAAGAAAGGAGTAAGAACAGACAAGACAGTAGATATGCCCAATGTTTCATAGTGTTGATAGATATAGTTAGTATTGCTTGATCATTCCTTTTTCGTCAGGTCGCTATGCAGCTCAATATCGGCAAGCAGGGTGTTCTTGCCTGCATCATAGTGAGCTTTGCGCATCTGGCACAAGATATCCCATTCTTTGGAGAATATGCCATCATAGTCGTACTTGAAGTCGCTCGCTCCATGCACATCCATCTCTTCAAGCAGGTCGGCAATGCTGAACGAGCTCACGTCGCGTCCTGGGGTCCAGACATGCTGGTCGGGATTGCCGTTGTCTATGGTCTTGCGTATGATGTCAAGGTCGCAGAGGTGTGACAGAATCTTGTTCGACAGCTTGGAAGGAAGGTGGAGCAGGCGGCTGACATCTTCGGTCGTCATCACGCTTTTCTCATCGTTGCCGACATCTGCAGGATGCTTGAAGCGGTTGTAGATGATTCCGGCAACGACGATGGCCATGAAGTTGTAGTAACGATATGAGATGTTCTGTGTGTCTTTTTCGTAGTTGAAATTCTGGATGTTCTGGGCAGCGTAAGAGAGCTCAGCTCCGTAGAGACATATCACCCACGACATCTGGATAAAGAGGAGAAGGAGAGGAAGGGCTGCGAAAGATCCGTAGATGGCGTTGTATTTCGAAACCCATATCTGTCCGTTGATGTAGAGCCATTCGAATCCCATGAATATCGAACCTGCCACAAGCGATGCTATGAAGGCATTGAAGAACTTGACCTTGGTGTTAGGAACGACAATATAGACGAGAAAGAAAGCTACGTATATCAAGAGGTATCGGGTGCAATGGATCCATTGCATCAGGGTCTGGCTTATGTCGAGTCCGAATGAACTGTTATTGACTACAGTCTGAGAGAAGATCTCGATGCTTGAGCTGATGGCGAGGAATAGCGGCACCATGATGAAGATCGAGAGGTAGTCAGTCACCTTTCTCACCGCAGTCCGGTCTGTTTTCTGCTGCCAAATCTGGTTGAAGACAGTCTCGATATTGCCCATAAGGTTGATTATGACCCATATGAGGAGCAGAATGCCTACACCCATCACTATTCCTGTCTTAGTATGTTCGAGGTAGCTGTCAGCAAAGCTGAAGAGGTATTTCACAGTGTCCTCCTGTGTGGGGAACATGCTTGAGACGCTCTGTTCGATGAGGTCGTATAGGTTGAAGCCTCGGGCGAGAGCCACTATCAGTGCCATCATAGGCACGATGGCAAGGATGGTGTAATAGGTGAGGGCCGATGCTTTCTCCATCAGACGTTCGCTGAAGAAGAAGCGCAGTGAGAGATAGAGAGCCTTGATGATGTTGACAAAGAAGCGATAGCTACCCTTGACATCTTCATTGGTGAGATGCCACATGTCGTGAGTAAGGAACTTGATTACTCGCTTTGTCAGTTCTATAGGCTTGAAGCTTGTCATTTCTCCATCTTCAGACTGGTCTGACCGATCATATTGCCATCGGCATAAACCTCAAACTTGTATGTTCCTGGGTTGAGAGTCTCGTTGCGGTTCCAGTAGATGGTCACATGAGTCTCGTCGCCACCATATTCAATATTCTTCTTCATCGAATACTGCACTTCCGAACCGTCATAGCTGAAAGTGCCCGACTTGGCATTGGTCAGCAAATCCTCGGCAGGAGTGAGTATGCGCACATAGATATCTTTGTATCCAACTTCAGCTGTGATATTGGCAGCGATGGTGAAGCTGACAGCAAAGATGGTAGTTTTCTTGAGCGAAGTGGTAGGTTTCTCGCGCTTGGTGAGAGCCTTGGCGGTGAGTCCAACGGCATTGAGCTTGGCAGCAAGGGTAACTTTCTGCGTGAGCTGCTTGTTCTCCGTCTGAAGGTTGGCATTGCTGTTCTTAACTTTCTGCATCTCCTTCTTGACCTGGGTGTTTTCAGCCACAAGCTGCTCGTTGACCTTGTTGAGCGAATCGACCTGTGCCACGTAATAGCGAAGCACTCCACGAACTGTCTCCAACTCCTTCTTGAGCGAATTGATCTTTCTTGCATCCTGAGCCTTGGTCTGTTTCAGCTCCTCGACGAGCCGCTGTATCTTGATTCGCTGGTCTTCGAGTTTCTGCTCAAGCGAGTCGTTGTTGACATTTAGCTTATAGCCTTCATACTGGATAGCCAGCTGTGAATACTCGTTTTCAAGGTCTTCTTTTTCGAGTGCAAAGGACTCAGTCAATTCATCGATAGTCTTGTTTTGCTCGACTATGTAATACAGAAAGCCACCTATTGTCAGGACAAACAGGATGGCTGCAGCAATGTAATATTTCTTGTTCATTTGTTGAAATGTAAATTATTTGCACCGCAAAGTTACTAAATTTTGCGATAACTTCCTATTTTTATCACTCTATTTTTTCACTTGTGACAAATAAATATAAATTTATTTGGTTTTATACTGCTATTTTTCTACCTTTGCCCAAAATATTGTACTATATGAAGAATTTTTTGAAAATAGTAGGTATCAATGTTGTGATAATGATTGCTCTTGTGGCGGTCATTCTGTATGGTCTCACCTATTGGCTTAATAGCTATACTCGTCACAATGAGTCGATCAAAGTGCCAGAGGTGGTGGGATTGAGCGATGACGAGGCAATCTATTATCTCGAGAAGGCAGGTCTCAAGCCTATGATCATCGACTCTCTTTATGCCGATGCCGTTCCTGGCTCGGTCATTGAGCAGCTTCCTGAAGGAGGCCTCCCTGTCAAGAATGGCCGAATCGTCTATCTTACCATCAATGCCAAGACTGTGAGGATGATCAAGATGGTCGAGGTGCTGGATCATTCGACCCGTCAGGCAAGGAGTCTTCTGAACGAGGCAGGATTTGTGGTCGATAGCATCCAGCTTGAGCCTTATGAGTTCGACGATCTTGTGCTTGACGTGAAGGTTGGCGGCTCAAAGGCCTTGCCGGGTGAGAAGTACCCGATACGCACTCATGTGACATTGGTAGTAGGTAGCACACAGGTAGAAATAAATCCAGAGAACGATGAGTCAGAAGAAGTATTCTTTGAATGAGGCTGATCCGATTGACGACGATGCGATCGACGAGGTAATAGACGATTCAATCGACGATGAAGAGTTGTTCTCGTTCAAGCCTTCTGACGTAAAGAAGGAGGGCGAGGGTGAGCCTACTGCCGATGGGCTTTACGAACATTTCCGCTTTGTGGCCGACAGAGGACAGGGACCAATACGTGTCGATAAGTTCCTCGTCGATAGGATAGTGGGAACATCGCGCAACCGTGTGCAGCGTGCAGCCGACGACGGATATATCCATGTCAATGGTAAGCCGGAGAAGAGCAGTTATAAGGTCAAGCCGTGTGATGTGGTGACGGTGATGATGGATCGTCCGCGTCATGTGCTTGAGATCTTGCCCGAAGATATTCCGCTCGACATTGTCTATGAGGACGATGACTTGCTCGTGGTCAACAAGCCAGCAGGACTGGTGGTTCACCCTGGTTGCGGCAATTATCATGGTACTTTGGTCAATGCCTTGGCCTATCATTTCAAGGATGATCCGAAGATGAAGGATATGGATGATCCGCGACTCGGACTCGTGCACCGCATCGACAAGGAGACATCGGGTCTTTTGGTAGTTGCCAAGAATGAGGATGCACGCACTAACCTCTCGCTGCAGTTCTTCAAGAAGACCACACGTCGCCAGTATGTGGCTCTTGTGTGGGGACATATTGAGGAGAATGAAGGCAAGATAGAGGGCAATATCGGTCGTCATCCCAAAGACAGGCTTCAGATGTGCGTCTTCCCCGATGGTTCGCAAGGCAAGCATGCAGTGACCCATTTCAAGGTGCTCGAACGTCTCGGTTACGTGACGGCAGTCAGGTGCGTGCTCGAGACTGGCCGCACGCATCAGATACGTGTCCACATGAAGCACATCGGACACACGTTGTTCAATGATGCGCGATATGGCGGAGACCAGATCCTGAAAGGAACGACGTTTGCGCAATATACGCAGTTCGTTCATAAGTGTTTTGAGACTTGTCCGCGTCAAGCCCTTCATGCACAGACTCTTGGATTCAGACATCCGCGCACTGGCGAGGAAATGGACTTCGAAGCACCAATCCCACAGGACATGCTCGATCTGTTTGCTCTGTGGCGCGAGTATATATCAAATAGATAAATGAAATGTAGTTAAAGAAGATAAAGACGTTAAAGGAGATAAAGACAAATGTATTAGTTCTTATAAATCAATCTCCTTTACCGTCAAAATTAAGTCACAGACGATACAACTATTGCCTTTATCTCCTTTAACTTCTTAATCTTCTTTAAATTTCCAAAAAAAAACAAACAAAATGAAAAGAATAGCAATTGTCGCAGGAGGAGACAGCAGCGAACACGATGTTTCGCTTAGAAGCGCCCAAGGTATCTGGAGTTTCCTTAACCACGACAAATATGAGACATACATCATAACAATCGAAGGCACCGACTGGAAGATGGTGCAGTATGACGGCAAGGAATATGATATGACCCAGTCATGGCCAGTCGATCGCAACGATTTCAGCGTAATGAAGGATGGCGTGAAGATCACTTTCGATTTCGCCTATATCATTATTCATGGCACACCTGGAGAGAATGGAATCCTTCAGGGCTATTTCGACCTGATCCGCATGCCTTACAGCTGCTGTGGAGTTCTTGCTGCTGCTCTAACCTGTAGCAAATATACCTGCAATAAGTATCTTTCGACCATGGGTGTTCCTGTTGCCAAGAGCATCTTGCTCCGCAAGGGCGATAGTGTGACGACAGAAGATGCAGTTGCCCAACTTGGACTCCCGATGTTTGTAAAGCCAAATGGAGGAGGCTCGAGCTTCGCTACATTCAAGATACAGAAAGCTGAAGAGTTGCAGGACGCTATAGCAACAGCTTTCCAAGAGGCAACACAAGAGGTGATCATCGAATCGTTTATGAAGGGCACCGAGATAACTTGCGGCTGCTATACTTCACGCGAAGGACTTCGCGCATTGCCTGTAACCGAAGTCGTTCCAAAGGTTGAGTTTTTCGATTATGATGCCAAGTACAATGGTGCTGTCGAAGAGATAACACCGGCGCGTCTGTCAGATGAAATGACCAAGCGCGTTCAGGATACAACCAAGAAGATCTATCGTTATATTGGCGCAAAAGGCATTATCCGTGTCGATTACATCATCATTGATGACGTGCCTCATCTCCTTGAAGTCAACACCACTCCAGGTATGACTGCCACAAGCTTCATTCCTCAGGAAATCCGTGCTGCTGAACTTGACATCAGCGATGTGATGGACGATGTGATTGCTTTTGGAAGATAAAACAATTTTTGGAAGATAAAGAAGTATAAGGAGTTAAAGACAAATGAAGTTTTTAAGAAGGAATATATCTCCTTTATCTCCTTTATCTCTCCCCGAAACAAACAAAGTATTTCCTTACTATAAAAACTAAAGATTATGGCTCCACAGTATGATTTTGAAGAAATCCGCTGTTTCAATGATGCGGATGTGCCTGAAAAACTTTGGCCTTTGATCGACCGACCTGAAATTGAGGCTTTCGTCAAGGCTGCGTTTCCTGAAACCGATATGGCTCAGATGCGTGCCCAGGTGAAGCAGATAAACACTATCAGGGAGTTCCAGCATGGTGTGATTGCAAAGTGTGTCTTGGGAATTGCACAGAAGACTTGTGCCTCGATTGAGTTGCGCGGTGCAGAGAAGATCAATCAGGAGGGTGCTGCTCTCTACATCACCAACCATCGTGATATTGTGCTCGACTCTGCCTTCCTCTGTTCGATGCTCGACAATGCTGGCTTGAAGACAGCAGAGATTGCCATTGGTGACAACCTTCTTGCCTACGACTGGATCAAAGACCTTGTGCGTCTCAACAAGAGCTTCATAGTGATGCGCAGTGTGCCTGTGCGCCAGATGCTTGAGGTGTCGAAGCGCCTGTCAGCCTATATCCATTATACTATCAACGAGAAGAAGAATCCTGTTTGGATTGCACAGCGCGAGGGACGAAGCAAGGACAGCAGCGACAATACCCAGGCATCGGTAATCAAGATGCTCGCACTCGGTGGCAGTTCGCGCGACATCATTCAGAACATACGTCAGCTTAATCTTCAGCCTGTGGCGCTCAGCTATGAGTACGACCCATGTGATTATCTGAAAGCTCAGGAGTTCCAGCTTAAGCGCGACAATCCAGAGTGGAAGAAGTCAAAGCAGGACGATCTGTTCAGCATGAGTACGGGTATCATGGGCTATAAGGGACGTGTGGTGCTTACCGTTGCCAACGAACTCAACCCAATCTTTGACACCTATCCTTGGATCAATGACCGCAATGCTCAGGTCAACTGTGTATGCGCACTTGTCGATAAGTCAATACATTCAAATATGGTTCTCTTCCCAATCAACTATGTTGCTTACGATGTCAAGAACGAGACCGACAAATATGCAAGCAAATATACGGAAGAGGAAAAGACCAAGGCTCTGGCTTACCTTAACGGTCAGCTTGAGAAGATACAGTTGCCAAACCGCGATGAGGCCTTCCTTTGGGACAAGCTCCTGACCATGTACAGCAATCCTGTAGTCAACTACGAATATGCCACTACGAGAGAGTCGGATGAGGGCGTTCCGATGACTTAATTGGTGTGGAAACGACTGCCGTCCCATACATATCTGACGGCATCTTTTGATAAAGCAGGAGAGATCTTCTGATAGACTTCTTCTGGAAGATATTTTTCAGGATCGATGGTGGCAGAGATTGTGTCACCATCGATTTTGTATTCTATGATGAGTGGAATGCAGAAGTTGCTGAACTCTTCGAGCGACACTGTGTCGTTGGGCTGGTAGAAGCTATGGGCTGAAGGAATATCGAAGTACTGCCCGGTTGCAAGCTTGCTCCAAGTGTTGGTAAAGAAGCTGATGCTCGAGTCGGTAGTGCCGACTGCCTTAACAGATTGGACCACGGCAAGGATGCTCGTCGTGTCAGCTTTTTGTTCGAGCATCTTGATCGATAGAGTGCTCACTTTGCTTGTATGCATCGAGAGATAGGTGTCGCTCAAAGTGTCGAGCACACAAACTCCATTCAGAAGATTAGGCACCTGGGCAGGTCGCTGTCCAAGCTCATATAGTCCGATCATGCCTTTGAGGAGGTCGGCTTTGAGATGAGGAAGCTGTGCCTCAGGGATAAGTTCGAAATAGAAAGCAAGTTTCTGGGCATTGCTGCCGAAGATCGAAGCCATGAAGATGCAGAGGCTTAATATTGCTTTTATCATATTGATAATCGTTTGGGACGTTAGTACATAGTCTTATTTCTGTGAGCCAATCCAGAGCAGTATCATAGCGATGATGACAAAGAGCAGATCGACCGACTTTGATTTGATATTCTTCTCCTTGAAGAAGAGCCAGCCGCAGATGAAGCCGACAACGACACCGCTACGACGCACGAGCGATACGACCGAGATGAGCGCATCTGGATAGCTCAATGCGAAGAAATAGCAGAAATCGGCAACGCTGAGGAAGATAGAGATGAGAGGTATGGTCCATCGCCACTTGAAACCGCCGGTCTTGCCGCTCACGCGCTGAGGACGCCAGATGAAGAGCAAGACGAGTCCCATCATGGCAGCCTGATAGAAGTTGTACCATGACTGCACTGCCATCTTGTCGAGATGCTGATACTGCATCAGATACTTGTCATAGAGTCCCGACACCGCTCCGATCATTGTGCCGGCAATGATGAGCCATATCCAGACACTGTGCTTGATTGAGATGCCTTCCTTCCTGCCGGAGATGCTGATGAGTCCGAATGCTATGATAGAGACAATGACACCTGCCCACTGCCACAGGTTAAGCTGTTCGCCAAAGACAAATATTGCACCAAGCAGCACCAGTATTGGGCGTGTGGCATTGATGGGTGATGCGATGGTGATGGGAAGGTGTTTCAGTCCGTAATAGGCACATATCCACGAACCGAGCACAATTGCCGACTTGATGATGATGAACAGATGATGCGATGGGGCAGGAGTCGGGATATATAGAGTGTCGTCAGGCTGAAGCATCCCTGCAGAAGAGAGCAAAACGAAGGGAAGGAAGATGAGCGAACAGAACACCGTATTGAGAAACAGCACGGGAATGACCGCATTGTCCTTCAGCGACATCTTCTTGAAGACATCATAGAAGCCAAGGAGCATGGCGCTCGTAAAGGCAAGAACTAACCACATAGCTTTTGATTATGAGATTATGATTGTCACATCATGCGCAATCCAGCCTTGATGAGAGCCTGAACCGACATCTCTGGATCTTTTTGCAGTAGCTGGGCGATGGCTTTGTTGGCATTGGCCAATGGATAGCCGAGAGCCACGAGAGCCTGTATCGCCTCGTCGCCATTCTCGTTCTGTGCCACGATTGCCGAAGAAGTGGCAGTTGCAGCAGCAATGCCGAGGTTGCCGATCTTGTCCTTCAGATCGACGATGATGCGCTGGGCTGTCTTGCTGCCTATGCCCTTGACATTCTTGAGCTGGCGGTCATTGCCAGTCGAGATGACGGCGACAAGCTCGTCGGGTGAGAGGCTTGACTGAATACAGCGTGCCGTGTTTGGTCCGACTCCACTCACCGAAATGAGCAGACGATAGATGGCACGTTCCTGCTTCGAGATGAAGCCATAGAGCAATTCATCGATAAATAGCTTGAACACCTGGCCTGTCCTTAGCTTGTCGTAGGTATAGACCGAGATGTTGCACTCGTATCCGACTCCTGCACATTCGATGATAGCCTTTGTCGGATCAAGCTCCGTTATTTCACCTTTTAAATATTCTATCATTACTTTGCCTGTTATTTTCCAGTTCAGCAAAGTTCCGCTTTGCTGAATGGTTATTGTTCTTTTATTGTTAATTGCAGCTTCTTGGCCTCCTCGTCAAGGAATGCGAGCGCCTCTTCACGGTTGTTGCCTATCACGCCGTCGAGGATGGCATCTTTGAGCGCA
>SFEH01000049.1 GCA_004557315.1 Bacteroidales bacterium | reverse complement strand
GAGAGGTTTCAATGGATTGGACAACGTCAAGGGTATTCGCTATGTGACCGCTACCTTTACGCATGTAAGTACAGGAAAGTCTTACTATGCATGGTATGAGAGTTCGTATGCAGCAGCTCTCCTGAAAGGAGGTTGGAAGAAGTATAACAATGAATATGAGGAGATAGGCATCCGTCTGTGGTAATATGTTGTAGTAGGAGAGAAAAGAGCCGAAACAGTGGAATGCCTGTCATAAAGGTCTAAGGATGCTTGTTTTGATGACCTTATGACAGGCATTCTTGTAATGTCACGACTGTACTCAGGACGGTCTGACGACTTCGGTCATGAGCGTCAAATGCGAAGTGATAATTGAACGTTAAGCTGATATTGTTTCGTCATAATATGAGTACGGCAAACCTACCTGAGTAGTTACCATTTAGGGGGCATTAGTCAATAGCGCTCACAGATCTCGCTGATCTGTGAGCCTTTTTTTACAATCAACCTTGGTTGCTGTATATCTTGAGCCCTTCCTTGATGCTATCGACAAAAGAACGTGACACAGGAACAATCAGCTCGTTGACATCGAGCAGCAACGAGAGGCCTGCGCTTGTTGTCACTGCATATCTGACATGGGAAAGGTTGACCATGAAGGCACGGTGACAACGCACTATGTTGGTGAATGGCAACAACTGCTGGTCAACGACCTTCATCGTAGAGCGAATTGACTTGGTCTTGAGTTTGCCATCACTGACATAGGCAATATAGAGATTGTTGCTCTCGACTGTGATGTACAGCAGATCGACAGGACGAACGGTGAGCGACTCGTTGGTGGCGCTCTCAATCACTATCGGCTTTTCAGGGTCGGCCTTTGGCAGCTTCACAGGGATGTGCACCAAAGCTGCATTAGGATCTAACTTTGGTTTCTTTTCTTCCTCTTCTTTCTGCTTCTTTGCCATCTCTTCGGCCGCAGCAAGGGCTTCGTTCAATTCGTCCTTCAGTTTGTTCAGTGTCCTGCGGTTCTTTCGGCTGATGAAAACCGTGATTGCCGATACTGCCAACAGCAGGACAAAACATATAGCCACAACCCACCATAGCTGATGCCTGGTCTTGTCGAGTGTGGCTTCGACCTCTTCTTTCTCGATGCGGATAGGTGCAGTCATCACTTTCAGGTTTTGCTGGACACGTTGCAGAGAGTCCTGAAGGTGATTGAAACGACCCATGTAGAAAAGCGACAGCTCGCTGTCTCTCAAGAGATCCTTGCTGATGAGATAGCCAAGCTGTGCCGCATTCTGTCGTGTCACAGGATTCGAACTATTGTAGTCTTTCTCTACGACAACCATCGCCTTGGCAGCGATGTCTTCAATCTGTGAAAGTAAGGCACGGTCATGTGTCTGCTCATATTCCGCACGCAGCTTTTTCCCGACTTTGCGGTATGCATCGGCAAGGGTGGTATGTCCGCGTTTGTTTTTCAAAGGGTTCTCCGACTCGACGATGGTGATCAGGCTGTCGGCTACGAGGGCGTAGTACAAGGCAGAGTCTGCCTCTTGGGCACGCGAATAGAAGGCCGAGAGCTTGTCGTTGGCACGCATCATGCCATCGAGATTGTTGTGAGCCTTGGCAATACGCAGAGCTTCGTGTGACAAGGCAATCGACTCGTTGTAGCCGTTCTTAAAGTTGTGGTTCGCTTCGCAAATGGAGTCGGAATGCCAGCAATGAGCCATGGCAAGGTTGAGCAATGCAATCACTTCTTCTCTTGCATCACCGCATTTCTGTGCCTCAAGGCGGTATTTCTGTCCCCAGTCAAGAGCTTCCTGAAAAGCATGACGAGCATTCATCTCAACAGCGATGCGCTGGTATATCTGAGCTGCTAACTGATGGTTGTCGGTTTTCTCTATGGCCTTGGCTGCTGTGAAATAGCAGAGGGCTTTCTGTTCCTCGTCTCCAATTTTCAGCTGGTCATAGACAGCAGCCTTTAGATAGTTGACCTGGGCTCTTCGAAGATTGCTGTGGCTATCCTTGAAATACTTATATGCATGTTCGAGCGACTCGATGTCGAACTCCTTTTCATATCTGGCGTATCTCAACCAGTTGTCGATCAGATTGTATCGGGCAATGTTCTCTTCGCTGGCTGTCGGCTTTGGCATCTTGTTGAGCATGGTAGCGGCAGAGTCCAAACTGATATTCATCACTTCCTCAATCTCATCAAGCCTTTCAGATTCTACGCTCGAAGAGCATCCAATCATGAACAGGCACATTATTATATAAGGTAATATATTCTGTTTCATAGGGTCGAAGTTAGCAATAATATTTGAGATAGTGATATTTTGCCACTGAAAAATGCCTCCATTCGTCACAGATTTTTGCCATTCGTCACAGAAACCTGCCATTCGTTGCATTTTTTATGCCGTTCGTCACAGAAATTTGGAGGTGTCGTTTTTTTATCTCAACTTTGCATCGTCAAACAAATGACAGCCTTTCGAGGCCTGTCGCTAATAAATAATAGATGATATGAAGACATTAAGAAGAAGCATTTACGGTCGCTGGATTGGCGGCGTATGCGGAGGAATCGCTGATTATTTAGGAATCGATCCTACTGTAATCCGCCTTATTTGGGCTCTCTTGTTTTTCTGCGGAGGCACAGGTCTTCTTGCATATGTGATATGTTGGATAGGAATACCGGAGGAGTCGTACACAGGCAATGGTTCGAGTAACATCTTGCCTTGATCAATGATATTGTGGTTTGGATAGGAGAAAGATGCTTGTTATTTTTTAGAATCAGAAGTAAACCACAAGATGAAGAAAAATAGATTTAAGATCAAGGAGTTCTCGCTGCTCTGCCAGGTCACGGTCAAGACTTTGAGGCATTATGAGAAAATCGGACTGCTCAAGCCCAATGAGGTAGATGCATGGACTGGTTATCGCTACTATGACGTGGCGCAGATGCAGACCTTGCTCAATATCCGCAGGCTGAAGTCGATGGGTTTCTCGCTCGACGAGATCCTTGAACTCTATGCCGATGGCAACATAAGCCCTTCTCCTCAACTAATCGATGAGAAGATCGAATCCTGTCTGAAGGAGCTGGATTCCCTGACAAAGCGGCTGTCTGATCTTAGATCGGTCAAAGCTTCTCTCGGCAGGATCTCTGACATGGAGAAATTTGAGATTCAGTCACTCCCCGAGATCATTGTGGCTTCTCATCGCGAGGTCATTCCTTCGTATGCCGACATTGGCTACATGTGTTACGCCAAGATTGGTCCCGAGATGATACGTATCGGATGCAAGTGCCCCGAGCCTGGTTATTGCTTCACCGTAGATCATAATGAGTATCGTGCGACTGATATCGACATTGAGTATTGCGAGCAGGTCCTGGAAAAGCTTCCAGATACGGATATTATCAAGTTCAAGACTCTGGAGGCAGTGCCCAAGGCTCTTTGCATGAAGCATATCGGACCGTACGAACGTTTCTATGAGAGTTTCACAGAGGTATTCCGATACATGGAAGACTATGGATACAAGCTCGCTGGTCAGCCTCGCACAAGCTATGTTGATGGAATTTGGAATCAGGAAGATCCTGAAAAGTGGGTTTCGGTGATACAGATACCGATTGAAGATGTTAAGATGTGAAGATGTGAAGATGTGAAGATGTGAAGATGTGAAGATGTGGAGGTGTTAGGGTGTGGAGGTGTTAGGGTGTGATGGCGTGAAGATGAGATGGTGTGAAGATGAGATGGTGTGATGATGAGATGGTGTGATGATGAGATGGTGAGATGGAATTTTGATAAGATGGAATAGTTGAGTATGTCAAGAATAAATTAGGAGAAACAATGAACACCTTCACACCTCCACATCTTAACACCTTCACACCTTTAAAATGAGTTCATTCGCTTTGAAAAAGTGTTTTCAAATGTTAATATTCTAAAGATTATTTGAACAAAATCTTAAAAAATGTTCACGAAATGTTGTTTTTTTGCTCATTCTTCGTGCATACATACGGAAAAATGAAAAAAAATACTTAACTTTGCAATCGTAAATAGCTATATTGATGTTTGTTATCTGTACCAAAGCAGATGACTTGCAAAGAGTATTGTGTTATAAAGATAAATGAAAGATAAACTAATTGTCCCAGATTATTTGTTTGAGGTAAGTTGGGAGGTATGTAATAAGGTGGGCGGCATCTATGCCGTTCTTTCGACCAAGGCGGCTACATTGAAGGCTTCTTTGGGCGATAATCTTGTTTTTATAGGTCCTGACATCTGGCACGAACAGCCATCTCCATTTTTCATTGAGGGAGCCACTCCTAATTTGACAAAATGGGCAAAGAGCGCCAATGCTGAGGGTCTGAAAGTGCGTGTTGGCCGTTGGGATATCCCAGGGCAACCTCTTGTTGTTCTCGTTGATTTCCGTCCTTTCTATGCTGTCAAGAATGCTGTATATGCCCAGATGTGGGAGTGGTATGGCGTTGACTCGATGACCGCATACGGAGATTACGATGAAGGTTGTACATTCGCCTATGCTTCTGCGCTCGTAGTTGAGAGCCTGTACAAGCATAACTGCCCACAGCGTAGCAAGGTGGTAGCACACTTCAACGAGTGGACCACTGGTATGGGCGTTCTCTACCTCAAGCGTCAGTTGCCTTCAGTAGCGACTGTGTTTACTACTCATGCGACATGTGTTGGTCGCAGTATTTGTGGAAACAACAAGCCTCTCTATGACTATCTGACTGGCTATCATGGCGATCAGATGGCTGATGAGCTTAATATGCGAAGCAAGCATAGCGTTGAGAAGCGAGCAGCTCAGCAGGCCGATTGCTTCACTACGGTGAGCGAGATTACTGCTGCCGAGTGCAATCAGTTGCTCGAGCGTATGCCTGTTGTCACCCCTAACGGCTTTGAGTCAGGCTTTGTGCCAAGTGGCGTTGCTTTCTCACGTGTGCGTCGCGAGAGCCGTGCGGCTTTCTCGCGTGTCGTGGAGTGCCTCACAGGAGCAGTTCCCGCAGAGGATGCTCTTTTCATAGGCACTGCAGGCCGTTGCGAATGGAAGAACAAGGGTCTCGATGTTTTCCTCGATAGCTTGAATCGCCTGCGCAACAATACGCCTAACCGCGAGATTGTGGCATTCATCATGGTTCCAGGTTGGGTCGATGAGGCTCGTAGCGATGTCAAGGCTCGTTACAACAGCTCTGTTTCATTTGAGACACCAGTAAGCGACCCTGTGTTCACTCATGCTGTTCACAACTATTTCGAAGATGTCATACTGAAGCGCATCCACGAGTTGGGCTTCCGCAATGAAAAGGATGATAAGGTTAAGGTTATCTACATCCCATGTTATCTGAATGGTGACGACGGACTTCTCAACCGCACATATTATAATATGTTGGCAGGTCTTGATCTTACCGTCTATCCTTCATACTATGAGCCTTGGGGCTATACTCCAATGGAGAGCTGTGCTTTCGGTGTTCCAACGGTGACAACAAGTCTCTCTGGCTTCGGTATGTGGTGCAAGTCGATTGGTCGTGGCAAGGATATTTCTGAAGGAGTGGTGGTAATCGGACGCAACGACTCGAACTATGAGTCGGTGGTCAGCGATATCTGCAAGGTAATCTATGATTACGCTTCTCAGTCGGTAGTCGATGCCAAGCCAGCACGTCAGGAGGCAAAGAAGATCGCGGCTCGTGCAGCATGGAAGAATTTCATCAAGTATTACCAGATTGCCTTTGACGAGGCGTTGAGCAATACGGCACAGCGCATTGGTGGCTGAATGAAATAAACTAAGATAAAAAACAAATTGTAACTAATATTTTTAATTATGAAGGTAAAAGTTTGTAACACCAACGCACCAGCGTGGCGTGATGTTACTGTAAAGTCAAACATGCCTGCAGCCCTCGAGGGCTTGTATAAGGTAGCTCACAACCTCTGGTGGGCATGGAACACAGAGGCTCGTAACCTGTTCCGTGAACTCGACCTCGACACTTGGCGTGCAACTGGTCATAACCCTGTAGCAGAACTCAATGCTCTCGGTTTCGACAAGCTCCAGACAATCGCCAACGATCCTGCTCTCATGGCTCGTATCAACAAGGTAGTTGCTGATTTCGAGGCTTACATGGCAGAGCCAGTCAATAAGGACCGTGCAAGCGTTGCATACTTCTGCATGGAGTATGGTTTGACTGCTTGCTTGAAGATCTACTCAGGAGGTCTCGGTATCCTTGCCGGTGACTACGTAAAGGAGGCTTCAGATTCTAACGTAGATTTCTGCGCTATCGGTTTCCTCTATCGTTATGGCTATTTCACACAGACACTTTCAGCCGATGGTAGTCAGGAGGCTGTCTATGATGCTCAGAACTTCAACGAGCTCCCTATCGAGCCTGTGATGGAGGATGGTCATCAGATGGTTCTCGAGGTTCCTTACCACGATGGCATTATGGTTTATGCCAACGTATGGCAGGTTAATGTGGGTCGTGTCAAGCTCTACCTCCTCGATACAGATATGGATCGCAACTCAGAGTTCGATCGCTCAATCACTCACCAGCTCTATGGTGGAGACTGGGAAAACCGTATCAAGCAGGAGTATCTCCTCGGTATCGGTGGTGTGCTCCTCCTCAACAAGCTCGGCATCAAGAAGGATGTTTATCATGCTAATGAGGGTCACGCTGCATTGATGAACGCTCAGCGTATGGCTGATCTCATCGAGAAGGAGGGTCTCAACTTCGCTCAGGCTCTTGAGGTTGTTCGCGCAAGCTCACTCTATACTTGCCACACTCCAGTTCCTGCTGGTCACGACTACTTCGACGAGGGTCTCTTCAGCAAGTACATGAGCCATTTCGCTGGCAAGCTTGGTATCGACTGGGCTGATCTCATGAACATGGGTCGTGAGAATCCAGGTGAGGGCAAGTTCTCTATGTCGGTATTCGCTCTCAACACTTGCCAGGAGGCTAATGGCGTGTCTTGGCTCCACGGTGCAGTTTCACGCAATATGTTCCAGCCAGTTTGGAAGGGCTATGCTCCAGATGAGCTCCACGTAGGTTATGTTACCAACGGTGTTCACCACCCATCTTGGGCTGCTTCTGAGTGGAAGGCATTCTATGCAAAGCTCTTCGGTGCTGATTACTATAAGTCACAGACTGATCCTAAGATGTGGGAGAAGATCTATGAGGCTGATGATGCTGAAATCTGGGAGATCCGTAAGACTCTCAAGGCTAAGCTCTTCGATTATATCAAGGAAGAGGTTACTCTCAACCTCAAGAAGAAGCAGGAGAACCCTGCAAAGATCATCCAGACTATCAATGGTCTCAATCCTAATGCGTTGACTATCGGTTTCGCTCGTCGTTTCGCAACTTACAAGCGTGCTCACCTTCTCTTCACTGACCTCGCTCGTCTTGAGAAGATCGTCAACAACCCAGATCGTCCAGTACAGTTCATCTTCGCTGGTAAGGCTCACCCAGCTGATGGCGGTGGTCAGGGTCTCATCCGTCGTATCGTTGAGATCAGCCGTATGCCACAGTTCATGGGTAAGGTTGTCTTCGTCGAGAACTATGACATGGATGTTGCAAAGCGCCTCGTTTCAGGTGTTGATATCTGGATGAATACTCCAACTCGTCCACTTGAGGCATCTGGTACTTCAGGCGAGAAGGCTATCCAGAATGGTGTCCTCAACCTCTCTGTCCTCGACGGTTGGTGGTATGAGGGTTACAAGGAGGGCGCAGGTTGGGCTCTTACCGACAAGCGTACATTCCAGAATCAGGCACTTCAGGATCAGCTCGATGCAGAGACTATCTACACTATGCTTGAGACAGAGATCGTGCCTCTTTATTTCGCAAAGAACACCAAGGGCTATAGCCCAGAATGGGTTAAGGCAATCAAGGACTGTCTCTACAAGATCACTCCTCACTTCACTATGAAGCGTCAGCTCGATGATTACTATGATCGCTTCTATCAGAAGGAAGGTGTTCGTGGAGCTAAGATGAATGCCAACAACTACCAGCTCGCTAAGGAACTTGCAGCATGGAAGGAGAAGGTGGCTGATGCTTGGGATTCTGTTGAGGTCAAGGATGTCAACATCCCTTCTGTTCTCATGGGTATTCCTGAGGTTGGTCAGACTTACACAGTCACAGTTACTGTCGATGGCAAGAACATCTCTGACAGCCTTGGTATTGACTTTGTCATCACCAAGAACACAGATGGCCAGCAGAACGAGTACCGTGCATATGAGATGGAAGTCATCAAGCGCGAGGGCACTCTCGTTACATTCGCTGTAACAGATACTATCAAGTATAGCGGTGCATTCAAGTACGGCTTCCGTATGTTCCCAAAGAACGAGGAACTTCCACACCGTATGGACTTCGCTTACACTCGTTGGTTCTAAAAGGATTCTAAATTCATTCAACATAATTGCGGGAGGTATTTATTACTTCCCGCTTTTTGCAAATAATACTATATGAAAAAGACTCTCGTAATTGCGGCTTTGACTCTGGGGGCATTATTTTGCTCGCAGGCACAGGAAAAGATCCTCTCACTTGAGGATGCTGTCATGAATGCTCGCCGTATCATTCCTATTAAGAACCCAGCTCGCGTGAGCTGGAATGAAGAAGGTATGCCATACGAAGAAGCAGGATCACGCCCACGTCAGGCTGGTATGGGTACAATGAATGCACAGGAGACTTATTCTCTCCAGTTTACCAACACACGCAAGGTCTGGCGTCTTCATACTCGTGGTGACTATTATTTGATCGATGCCAAGACAGGAGAGAAGAGACAGCTTGGCAAGGACTTCCCCGAAGCAAGCCTTATGTTTGCCAAGTTCTCTCCCGATGGAACACGTGTTGCATACGTGAGTGGCAACAATATCTACATGGAGTATTGTGATCCTGCACAACATGAGAACAATGGCGTAGTGGCTCTTACCACTTCGGGCAATGACACTATAGTCAATGGTACTTTCGACTGGGTTTATGAAGAGGAGTTCAGCTGCCGTGATGGTTTCCGCTGGAGTGCAGACAGCAAGTTTATTGCTTACTGGAACTCAAACACAGCAGGCACTGGATGGTTTAACATTATCAACAACGTCGATTCAATCTATCCAACCGTACAGCAGTTCCCTTATCCAAAGGCAGGCACTACCAATTCAGCCGTAAAGGTGGGATTTGTGGATGTCGATACTCAATCTACCACATGGGTGCCAATTCCTGGTGATGAGCGCAATAACTACATTCCACGTATGGAGTTCGTGCCTGGAACCGATCGCCTCATGATTCAGCAGATGAACCGAGCCCAGAGCCTCAATACGGTGTGGACGGTAGATATAGAAGATGCCGATGCTTCTGACCTTCATGTCCTCTGCACCGATCAGGACGAAGCATGGGTTGAAACCAACGATAATATCCATTTCCTGCAGGGCAATAAATATTTCACGTTCACATCAGAGCGCGATGGCTATCGCCATATCTATAAGGTGACTGCCGACGGAAAGAAGTGGACTTGCATCACACCTGGCAATTTCGATGTCGTGCGTGAAGTCGGTATCGACGAGAAGCGTGGATGGATATATTATATTGGCTCAGAGTTCAATGCCACCCAGCGTTACCTCTATCGCTCGCGACTTGATGGCAAGGGAAAGAGCGAGAACATATCTCTCAGCATGACCCGTCCTGAACTTAAGCGTGCTGAAGGCCAGTATAGCTATACCATGTCGCCAAACATGGATTACGCAGTGGAGCGTTTCAGCAATGCCGAGACCGCGCCACAGACACGTATCGTGCGTATGGATAAGAAAGGCCAATGGAGTGTTGAGAAGCTGCTTGAAGACAATCACGAGGCAGTTGAGGCATTCAAGTCGTATGGGTTGAACTTCAAGGAATTCGCAAAGGCAAAGAGTGGTGACCTTGAACTCGATGCATGGATCATCAAGCCTCGCGACTTTGACCCTTCAAAGAAATATCCTGTGATATGCTATGTCTATGGTGAACCTGCATCGGCTACTGTACAGGATAGCTGGGATTCAAGTCTTTTCTGGCAATATCTCGCTCAGCAGGGTTATGTGATTGTGAGCATTGACGGACGAGGCACAGCTGCTCCTCGTGGACGCGAATGGCGCAAGTGCATATATGGCGAGGTTGGTGTTGCTGCAAGCGAGGATCAGGCTCGTGGCATTCAGGATCTCTGCCGACAGTTCCCTTGGATGGATCCGACACGCATTGGCATTACAGGCTGGAGTGGAGGAGGAGCGCAGACTCTCAATTCGATGTTCCATTATCCAAAGGTCTTCAAGGCAGGCATTGCCATTGCATTCGTTGCAGACCAGCGTCTCTATGACACAATCTATCAGGAGCGATATATGAACACTCCACAGGCAAATCCTGACGGATACTTCCGTGGCTCTCCAATCAATTTCGTCGATGGACTTGAAGGCAACCTTCTTCTGGTTCATGGCACAGGCGACGACAATGTACACTACCAGAGTTGTGAGATGCTTGTCAACAAACTCATAGAGAAGGGCAAGATCTTCTATCAGCTTTCATATCCTATGCGAACGCATTCTATTAGCGAGCGCAGTGGCACAAGTCTGCATCTTCGCAAGCAACTTGTTGATTTCTGGCAGAAAAATCTCTAATAATTTTGAGGTTTCAAGATAAATGCTTATCTTTGCACGCTTATTATGCATTGCGTGCAGGGATAAGCGTTTTTTGTGCTGAAACAACTAATAAACAGAAAAATATGAATTTCAATTTTGTTAAGGAACTCGAATGGCGTGGCATGATTCATCAGGTGATGCCAGGCACAGAAGAGCAACTTCAGAAAGAGATGACTGCCGCATACCTTGGTATCGACCCTACTGCCGACAGTCTTCATATCGGACACCTTGTTGGTGTCATGATGCTCCGTCACTTCCAGCGTGCTGGTCATAAGCCTTTTGCTCTCATTGGAGGTGCCACAGGAATGATTGGCGACCCTTCAGGAAAGTCAAAGGAGCGTGTGCTGATCGACGAGGAGAAGCTTCGTCACAATCAGGAGTGCTTGCGCAAGCAGCTTGCCAAGTTCCTGGATTTTGACAGTGATGCTCCTAATGCTGCTGTTCTCGTCAACAACTACGACTGGATGAAGGAATTCACCTTCCTCGATTTCATCCGTAATGTCGGTAAGCTCATCACCGTCAACTATATGATGTCGAAGGATTCTGTGAAGCGTCGTCTGACTGGTGAGAACGGTGCTGATGGCATGTCGTTTACAGAATTTACCTATCAGCTCCTTCAGGGTTATGACTTCCTTTATCTCAATGAGCATCAGAACTGCAAGCTCCAGCTTGGTGGCGCTGATCAGTGGGGAAACATCACTACTGGTACTGAGCTCATCCGTAAGGTAACAGGCAATGATGCTTATGCTCTGACTTGTCCTCTCATCACCAAGGCCGATGGCAAGAAGTTCGGCAAGACTGAAAGCGGCAATGTTTGGCTTGATCCTAAGCGTACTTCGCCGTATAAGTTCTATCAGTTCTGGCTCAATGTGACTGATAAGGATGCAGCCCGTTATATCCGTATCTTCACTTCTCTGTCACGTGAGGAGATTGAGGCTCTTGAGAAGGAACAGGCAGAGGCTCCACATCTCCGTCCTCTCCAGAAGCGTCTTGCCAAGGAGATTACCGTGCTTGTACATAGCGAGGCCGATTACGAGACTGCTGTTGCAGCTACCAACATGCTTTTCGGCAATGCCGATCCTGAGGCTCTCAAAGCGCTCGACGAGACAACTCTCCTTCAGGTATTCGAGGCTGTTCCTTCATTCGAGATTTCAGCTGAGACATTCGGCGATGGCATGAAGGCTGTCGATTTCGCTACTGAGTGCACTCCTACTTCTGAGATTCAGGATGTCAAGACAATCTTTGGCTCAAAGGGCGAGATGCGTAAGCTCGTTCAGGGTGGTGGCGTGAGCATCAACAAGTCTAAACTTGCGGCTTTCGACCAGATGTTCACCAAGGAAGACCTTCTTCAGGGCAAGTATCTTATCCTTCAGAAGGGCAAGAAGAACTACTTCCTCATCACTGTGAAGTAAGCATTTTCGCTCATTGCATAATACTTTTATAAGCCTCTTATAACAAGCTTCTTATAACAAACCCCGAAAGTCACTGGTACTCTCGGGGTTTGTTGTGTCCTGTGAATAGCTTATATTGATTTCTATAGCCTGTGCTTATTGTTTGACAGGTTCGCCATTCTTGTTGAACTTTGTTACTTTGGCTTCATCATAATCCTTATACCACTCCATATATTGAGGGTCAGCATAGTTCTGAACCCAACCTCCGAAATTTTTGTATGCATCGAAGATACTTGTGTTCTCGGTTGGCCAATTCCAGAAGCTCTTCATGACAAGAGCGAGAGGAGCCATGCTTCCTTCAGTTGCGCGGGTGTTGATGTCGATAGAGCGTTCAGTGCCGTCCTCTGTTACCACAATCTTCAGGTCTTTTGCGTTTGTGCCAAAGTCATAGCCAAAGCTGTCGAAAGTGGCAGTGCCGATCTTGACATGCTTTGTGATTGTTTCCTTGCCTGTGTTCTTTAGTGTTCCGCCCAAAGCTTTGTGTACATCCTCGCAGATAAGCTGATTGCGGAAATATATCTTTGCAGGCAATGTTCCTCCTGCAGAGCAGAGATAGAAATCTGCGCTGTGCTTGCCGTTATGGTTGGTGTACTCAAAGATCTGAATCACCACATCGTTGAAGTCAAAGTCGCTCGACGATGGTTTGTCCTCAAAGGCGAAAGTCCAAGGGATTTCTTTGTCAAGATAATCAGTATCGCTTGGCTTCTCGGTCTTCGTGAGGTCAGGGTTGTAGTACAATGGTGTGTCGTGTGGGCTGTCAGGGTTGCCAACATCCAGAATGTATGGGAAATATACACCAGGCAATGTTCCGTTGCCACCAGGGATGAGGCAGAAAGTAACATCGTTGCAGTCGAAGTCTCCGCCTGTCACATTGTCGTCAAGACCCATGAAGATGAAGCCGTCATAGTAACGCACAAGGCTTCTGTATGCATTTTTATTTGAGTAATTAAAGCGTGACTCGGTGAATGTGCCATAAGCTATGAACTTCTGGGAGTCGTTGACAACCAATGAAGGAATACCAAGATTGATCAGTTTCTGCCTGTGCTGATTGTCGTTGTTGTTGTAGTTGCGAGTCAGATAGAATCCAACAACATCACCTACAGGTACGTCAATCTGATATACGAGACCACGTACACGGTCGATATTGCCCTTGTTGCTGTTGTAGCTGTATGTCACATTATAGACATCATCGTACTGACGGTCCTTGTTGGTCACATTCTTAATATCCTGGGACTTCGAATCGTAGTGATCAAAATTGGTGTCATACCAAGTAGTCTCATTATCCTTGAGTGAGAACTGAACTTTTGACTTAACAAGGCTGTTGTCACCACTTTCAGGATGATAGTAATAGTCGGTATAAAGGGCTTCGGCTATTGGCACAAAGTCAAAAGTGCTGAGATCTCCTTCTTTGTAGTGATAGTAGCCAATATTCAGCCTGCCACCTGTTCCTGTGTCGCCATAGGCAAAGCAGACATAGAAAGGACCTCTTGAAACAAGCTTATAGTTTACGGCATAGTTGTCGCTGTTCGGATTTACACCAGTTGCTTCAGGAGCTGCTATAAGCAATTTGTCCCAAACATCACCAGGGAATGAATAATAGCCCCAGTCTTTGATGAACGATTGAGAGATAAGACCGTCCTTGATGTTGTTAGGATTGGTGTAAGCAGCACGGGTCAAGCCTGTCATCTTTCGCGCGAAGTTGATGTTGACGGGTTTGCTGAGTTCGCTGCTTTTTATGGTTTCATAGAAATGCTCGCCATTGGCATCAATACACTCCACGAGAAGGTCTCCGCTATAACCCTGAGGCATAGAGACACGGATTGTACCATTGTCAAGCACTTTCTTTTGCTTGAAGCATTCGCGCAGTTCAGAACCTGAAGTATATACATTGATCTGGCAATTGCCTTGAGTGGCAATGTTAAGGTCTAATGTGCTTGCAGATATCCAGGTTTGATTAGGGTCGATAGGACCACCAGCAGCTTTGATGAAGGCTTCGTCGCGCTTATCAGTTGTTGGGGTCTCTGGCTCTTTACTTGGCTCATCGTATGAGAAGCTTTCGTATTCTCCACAAGCAACCATCATGCTGCAGAGACAAGTTACGGATAAGATAGAGCGAAAATTATTAGTCATATTCCTTGGTTTATTATTATGATAAAAAAATTGATTGGCAAATTTATTCATTTCCTTTATGATTTCGGTAATTTTATCCTTAGCCGACTCCATAATGGCCGGAACATCTTTTCCTATTATATCCAGCTCCTCTGCCGAAGCAAAATATGTTTCCGGAATGCCGAAAAGTGAGCATAGTCCTCGTACATAATCATATCCGAAATTAAAGCTGCCTATGGCGCTGCCTGACGTGGTAAGATATACCAGGGCGTCGGCTCTGCATTGTCCTGCAGGAATTCCACAGTCGTCATATATAAAAGTGAGTCCTGTAACAGAGCATCTCTCCAGATATATCTTGACCTTTGCAGGAAAAGACAGGTCCCAGTAGGGTGCGCCTATCAATATCATGTCTGCTTCAATAAGCTGCTTTGCCGGTGCAAACATGGGATGATCCAGATTGCCGCCGTTCAGAAGCTTGTCTCTCAAGATCAGAGTTTCTCTGTCAAGAGGTTCAATTCCGGACTTGTCCAGCTCTATTTCTTCCACTGTC
>SFEH01000048.1 GCA_004557315.1 Bacteroidales bacterium | reverse complement strand
ACTGGGCGCTGACCTACATAGGTGTCTTTACCAGAGGTGAAGGCGAAGAGCTCGCGAGGCATACCCATCTGTGAGCGGTATTGCTTGGTAGGGAGGTCGTTGGCATATTGCCAGTTGCTCATCCAAGGGATAGAGATGACACGGCCCTTAGGTTCGCATGAGAAAGTGACTGCTGCATAGTGATCCTTGCCCCAATCGAGCCACTTGACTGTCTCCTTGCTGTTCTCGCACTTGAACTCAGTGCCGTCGTATGAACCAGTGAAATACTGAGAGCCGCTGCCACCAAACCAGAAGCCAGGGTTGACATTGACTATCATCACCCACTTGTTGGTTTTTGATGTTTCGCCCTCAATTGGCAGAGAGAAGAAATCTGGGCATTCGAACTGACGAGGCTGCACGCCATAGCCGTCGCCGAAGGCAGAGACATAGCTCCAGTCGCGGAGGTTCTTTGAGCCGTAGAACTGCATCTCGTTGTCGGCCGATACGATCATGCCCCACTCGTTGCGACGTTCGTTCCAGAAGAGCTTAGGGTCGCGGAAGTCGCGTCGTCCATCGCTCTTAAGCACCGGTGCGCCAAACTTGCGGAAGGTGCGGCCATTGTCGGTCGAGATGGCAAACGACTGCTGCTCCTGCAATGGGCGTTCGAGTCGGAAATTGTCGCTTGTATAATAAGATGCGATGAAATCGCCTTCAGAGCCATTGCCAGGCAGAAGCACGTCGGCAAGGAAAGGGTCAGTGCCTTCCATTCCCTTTGGCAAGCGAGCGATATAGCTTGAACCAGAGAAGATCTGACCATAGTTGTCGCGAACGATGGCAGGGTCGAGCTCTGTCCAATGGATCATATCAGACGAAACTGCGTGACCCCAGTGCATGTTGCCCCACTTAGAGCCGTAAGGATTATACTGGAAGAAGAGGTGATACTCACCATTGATATATGTCATGCCGTTAGGATCGTTCATCCAGCCATAGGCAGGAGAGAAGTGATACTTTGGGCGGAAATATTCGTGATTAGTAGTGTCGAAGCTGTCTGAGAGCTGGAAGTTGTCCCAAGCCATTGCCTCTTTTGGCAGATGGAGCACATCGACACGAGCTGTAGTGCCTTCGCCAAGCTTGAATGGTACATAGTAGTCAACATAGTCGCGAGCCAGGCGGATGTCCATCCACACATCTTCAGCCTCGTTGCCCGTGTTGAGCTTTACCCATACATCTGGCTGGTCTTCCTGGATAGGCAGGAGCAGATACTTGGTTGGCGATGTAATCATGATTGCCACGGTGTCGCCATGGTTCTCAAGAGCCATCTTTGGAGTCGATGTCTGCTGCTGGCAAGCAGTTGCAAGCATAGCCAATGCAGCAAGCGAGAAATAGATTTTCATTGTTTTTGTCGGTTTTGTGTTTGTGAAACAATTTTGCAGTTTGATAAGTAGTGTCGTTGAGTTTCGACGTTGCAAAATTCGGTGTTTTTTTATCTTTTTAATGTAATAAATCGCTCAAACAATGATATAATCGTTGCATTGAGCGATTTATTGCATCTATTATTCAGAAATTATCTTGTTTTGAGATATTCGAGAGCGTTCTTTGCCATGGTCAGGATATTTTCCTGGCAAGTATTGTTCTTTGGATGAGCACTCTTGTCGGCCGAACCATCTTCGTTGCGCATTGAGAACTCGCAGCCACCGTTGCCGATACAGAGGATAGTGCCCTTCAGGTCGGTGTTGCCCTGCTGAGCCTCCCAGACATTGAGCTGAGAGATGTAGTTTGCCTGGCTGTCCCAAGTACCCAGAGGATAGATACCATATACCGAACCAAGGATATTGTAGATGTTCTCGTCCTGATTGCCCAAGCCGGTGATCTGTGATGGGTAGTTGAAGAAGAGCATGTTGTGATCCATTGTATATCCAGGACCCTTGACAGGGAGGAGTTTCAAACCATCGGCTGTTGTTTCGATCTGCTTGTCAAGACCGCGATAGAGAGGGTGGGTCGAGTAGTTGTTGCCGTTGCCCACGCGGTTGTTGACAGCCATCTTCCATGTGTCGCCATTCCATCCGCCTGCGCCAACGCCGATTGCGCGGTCGTTGCTTCTGATTGTGCCTTCAGGAATGCGTCCGAGATTTTCGATGAGAGCGATGGCATGGCTCCAGAGAAGGAGGCTACCGCCATCGGCATACCACTGCTTGATGACAGGAGTAGCTGCTGCCACATCGGCTGGCATTGTGAACACATCGTTCTCGGTGCCACCGTCGATGTCGCGGATCCAGAAGAGGACGCGGAAGGCATCGATGTCGGCAATCGACTTGATGTCGCCAAACTTCACGAACTGAGCAGTAGGATAGGTCTCGTGCAGCCAGAGCCAAGCTGAAGCCTCGTCATCGTCGATTGCATCGTTGCTCAGGTCCTCGATCTCTTCCTGCGAGTAGATAGAGAGGAAGCCGATGGCTGTCTTGCCGATGCGGAGAGAAGTGCTGGCAGGAAGCGAAGCACCTTCAGCATTGACAGCGGTGATGGTCACCGACCATGTCTCGCCCTGAGTTACGTCTTCGATGGTGTAGGAAGTGGTGCTTGCTGGCAATGTCTCTTCGATCAGGCGTGCACCGCCATTGCTTGCCTTGAACTTGTAGTTGGAAGCAGTGGCATTGGCATTCCATGTCACCAAGGCATCATAGCCACCCACCTTGTCGAGCTGAGCCATCGAGAGGCCGCTGCACATGCTTGCACCAGGTCGGGTGTATTCGCATACGGCACCCTCAGAATAGTTTGTGCCATCGGTGAACTTGAACACGTAGGTGAAAGGGATGTTGGTGTCGATATTCTTGTGGGTGTAGGTATTGCCCGACACGACAACCGAGCCGTTCTTTGCACCGTTGGCATAGAGAGTGACCTGGGTCTGTGTTCCTGCAGGAGCCGACCATGTCCATACATAGTCGTCGCCCTGAAGGCTGCCCTGGAACATTGAAGCATCAGGCGCAGAGATGATGGCATCTTCGCGGTCGAAGCCCATATCGGTGTTGCACGATGTCATGAGACCAATCATTGCAAGACCTAAAAATTTATATATCTTCATAGTGATCTGACATTGAAATTAGTTATAACCCTTGTTCTGAACATACAATCCTGGCACATAGTAGAGCTGGTTGTAAGGCACTGGCCAGTACTCGTTCTTGCCTGGTGTGTAGTAAGCATCGTTGAGGTAAGAAGCATAGTAGGCCTTCTTGCCATCGACAATGTAGTATGAGTCCTTGTCGGTTTGGAAATAGGCATTGAGTGTCTGTGAAGCCAAGCCCCAGCGACGAAGGTCGAAGTAGCGGCTGCTCTCCATTGCCATTTCGAGGCGACGCTCCCAACGCAAAGCCTGACGAGCATAGTCCTTGCTTGCGAAAGAAGGGTAGAGACCGATGTTGCACTGGTCAGCTGCATAGCTGATGTGCTTTGACACAGAGTTCTTGGCACGTTCGCGGATAGTGTTGATGATGGCACGAGCCTCTTCGAGCTGGTCGTTCTCGATCAAAGCCTCTGCTCGCATCAGCATGACATCGGTGAAGCGGAAGACGTATTCGTTCTGAGCGAACGCCTGCCAAGGGCTGTCGTAAGTCTCGCCCTTTGAGCGCTGAGGAATCTCCTTCAGAGTGCCATAGTAGCCATAGACACTTGGTGTGCGCGAGTTGTCGGTGGTGAAGATGAGGCTCACTGTCTCTCCGTTCTTGTCTTTGTAGCCTGTCTCATACTTGTAAGGGAAAGTAGGCATTGCCACGGTGTGGAAAAGACGTGGATCCCACTTCTGAGCATCAGGCATACCGTTGATTGGATAGTCGATCTCATCATCGAAAGTGTCGAACATTGGAAGACCATTGGCATCGACCTTGTAGGCATTGACGAGGTTCTGCGATGGCTTGTGGAAGTCCCATCCGCACGACCACATGCCCCAAGAGCCGTTGAGCATGGTGCTCCAGTTGGCGCGACCGTACTGAGTATTGTCGGCTTCATAGTCAGAGTGCTGAACAGCGAAGATCGACTCGATGCCATTGGCATTCTCCTGTAGGAAGAGGTCACCGAAGTCAGCTTCGAAGCCATACTGCGAATTTGCCACCTCCTGAGTGTATTTGAGCACCTCGCTGATGTCAGCCTTGTTGATGTGAGCATAACCTGTAGTTGCCTCATAGCCATCACCATAAGCGCGGGTGAGGTAGCATTTGGCAAGGTAAGAAGCAGCGGCAATCTTGTTGGCACGACCCACCTTATCCTGCTTGGCAGGCAACACATCGTAGGCAAACTTGAAGTCATCGATGATCTTCTGGAAGAGCTCGTCGTGAGTGAACTCGTCGTTGCGTACCTGCTCGTGAGTCACCTCCTTGGTCACTGTCTCATCGATCCAAGGAATCTGGTTGAACAGGGTGAAGAGCTTCCAGTAGAAATGAGCACGCAGGAAACGCACCTCGCCTTCACGCTGACGTGCAAGGTCGCTGCCTAGTACTGTCTCACCATGCTCTTCGAGCGAAATGAGGGCGCGGTTGCAGCGCGAGATTGCTACATAGAGACGATACCAGAGCTCGTCGAGATTGGCAGGCGATGAAGAGGTAAGACTGCTCCATACCTCTACAGGGTGAAGCTCGGTGTCGGTGAGACCTGAACCTCCCTTGAGACAATCGTCGCTTGCAAGGTCGCCATAGTGCCAGAGGTTGAAGGCATACTGATACCAGTCGTTGCCAAGTTCAGAATAGGCAGCAGTTACCATGCCATCAGGATTCTGAAAAGCTGTTTCCTCGTCGATGACACCAGCTGGCTGTATTTCGAGAAATTCGTCGCAAGAATTGAATGACAATGACATTGCCAATGCTATTGCTCCGAAGATATATTGTTTTTTCATATATTTCAAAATAATTATAGTCAATACTTTAGAATCCTAATTGAACACCTACGCTGACGCTTGTTGTCTGAGGATAAGCCCAGCTCGAATTTTCAGGATCTGACACTGTGTAGCTGTCGCTCTTGAGTGTCAGGATGTTCTGACCGCTGACATAGAATCGGCAGCTGCCAATCTTTGCCTTCTTCATGAGCTCCTCAGGAAGAGAGTAACCCAACTGAAGGCTGCGTAGCTTGAGCCATGAGCCATCTTCGACATAGTAGCTCGATGCGCGACCTTCGTCGGCTGAGTTGTTGGTAGTGAGAGCAGGGATCTTTGAGCCCTTGTTGTCCTGTGTCCATGCGTTGAGCATGTTGCTACCCTTGTTTGAGCCTGCATCGGTGATGCTCCAGAAATCTGTCTGGTACTTCTGGTCGTTGTAGATCTGCTGACCAGCAACACCCTGCCAGAACATTGCGATGTCGAAGTTCTTGTAGTTGAGCTCGATGTTGAGACCGTAAGAGAAGTCGGGCACCGGATTGAAGATCCATGTCTGGTCGTCGCTGTTGATGATGCCGTTGCCATCGAGGTCGGCATACTTGAGACCACCGACACGTGCATTCTCCTGACCTGAGGCATAAACCTCTTCCTTCGACTGGAAAAGACCATCGACCACATAACCTACACGAGAGCCGTATGGCACCTTTGCCTGAACGAGGTTCTCCTTAGAGGTGTGAGCGTAAGAGCCTGTTGTGGTAGCAGGGAGGTAAGTAACCCAGTTGCGGTAGAAGTCCATGTTGCCGCTGATGTTATATCCAAGTCCGAACTTTGTCTCGCCACGATAGCCGAGGGTGAATTCCATACCCCAGTTGCGGAGAGAAGGACCATTTGACCATGAAGCACCACCTTCGCCGAGAGCTCCGAGATAAGCAGGGCTGATGAGCATATCTTCGATATCCTTGATGTAGGCATCGATCGTACCATAGATGGAATTGTCGAGGAAGCCATAGTCGATACCTGCATTATACTGGATGGTAGTTTCCCACTTCAGGTTGCGGTTGGCTTGCTGTGTCTGGTGGAAACCGCTCTGGAATGTGCCGCTGCCAGTGCCTACAAAGTCGTAGGCAGTGCCTGTGTCGCGATTGTCGCCATAGTCGGCAACATAGAGTCCATATCGAGCCACGTTCGAGATTTCCTGGTTACCTGTCATACCCCAAGAGGCACGAACCTTCAAGTCGCTGAGCCACTCCTTGTCGAGGTTCTTTGACAGACGATAACCGAGAGAAGCTGCTGGGAAAGTACCGTATTTGTTGTTTTCACCGAAGCGGCTTGAACCGTCGCGACGGATAGTGAATGAAGCGAGGAGGAGGTCCTTCCAGTTATAGTCGAGCTTGCCGAAGAAAGAGGCAAGAGCGTAGCCATCGCGTCCGCCACCGGCTTTCTGTACGCCAGTGCCTGCGCCTACCTGCATGTAATCCTTGTTTTCTACAGCAAAGCCTTCAGCTGTTCCGTTGATGTCCTTGTAGATCTGACGGTGAAGTTCGATACCTGCAAGGGCAGAGAGTGTATGGTCTTCTGGGAGTGGAACCAAGTAGTTGGCTGTGTTTGACCATGTCCAGCGCAGATCGTTGCTGTGAGCAGCTGTCGCACGAGGAGTGTCGTTGTTGACGATGTCTGAGTGGAAGGTGTAAGTGATGCTGTGGATATATGATGACTGGAAGTCAAGACCGAAGTTTGAGCGGAGAGTGAGACCCTTGATTGGCTTGATGTCGATGTATCCGTTACCGAAGGCACGCCAGATCTGAAGGCGGTTGTCGCGGTTGAAATACTGTTCGCGCAATGGGTTCTGACGGTCGCTCATGCCACCTACAGGACCACCGAATGTCACGCCGTCTTCCTCATATACAGGAACTGTTGGTGACATCTTGAGCGCATTCTCCATTGGAGCGCAATCTACCTGGTCGCTATAGGTCAAAGTGAAGTTTTCGCCCACCGATACCATCTTGTTGATGTTGTAGGTCGAGTTCATACGAGCAGAGATGCTCTGGAAATCGGTATATTTCAAGATACCTTCGGCACGCTTGTAGCCAACAGAGAACATCTGGCTGCTCTTTTCAGAAGCATGAGAGAGCGAGAGGTCGTAGTTCTGGGTGAAGCCTGTCTGAGAGATTGCGTCAAGCCAGTCGGTATCAGAGAAACGCATCGTGCGCTTCTGGTTGATGTAGCCGTCATAGTAGCCACCCACGGTGTAGTTTTCGTAAGTGCCTGTTGCAGGATTGTAGGCGCTGATTGGCATGCCGCCAGCAGCCGACAATGAAAGGCCGTAGTTCTGAGCATAGACAGCAGGGTCGATGCCGTCGTTGAGAGCTGCCTGAACCATTGCTGTTGCATAGCCCTTGGTGTCGAGGAGCTTCATCATTGTCTGGTCGGTGTAGAACTGAGCTGTGAGGCCTGCATTGAAATCGACCTTCACTTTGCCGTCTCCCTTCTTACCCTGCTTGGTGGTGATGATGATGACACCATTGGCAGCGCGGCTACCATAGATTGAAGCCGAAGCAGCATCTTTCAATACCTGCATTGATTCGATGTCGTTCATGTTGAGGGTGTTCAGGTTGGTGGTTGTAGGTACGCCATCGATTACGTAGAGAGGGTCGCGTGAAGAGTTGAACGAACCGATACCACGGATTCTGACAGTACCTGCACCCGAAGGTGAGCCGTTGCTTGTGACGGTCATACCTGCCACCTTACCTTGCAATGCGCGCATTGGGTCGGTGTCGCTCGAAGTCTTGAGAGCCTTGGTTGAAACCACAGCCACCGAACCTGTGAGGTCGGCCTTGCGCTGGGTGGTATAACCAGTCACGATCATTTCTTCAAGCATCTGAGAGTCTTCGGCAAGAAGAATCTCCATCTTGGCAGCTGCTACGTGTGTCTGCGTAGAATAACCAATGTAGCTGAACTGGAGGGTTGCTCCCTCTTTTACTGTGAGTTCGAAGTTGCCATCGAGGTCGGTGACAGTTCCGTTGGTAGTACCAACTTCAAGAACAGTCGCGCCCATGATAGGCTCGTCGAAACTCTTGTCAATCACTGTACCCTGCACCTTGATTGTCTGCGCCAAGGCAAGCACAGATGAAGACAGGATCATGGTTGCGATTAAAAGAAATCGTTTCATGTAAGTGTTGTGTTGTTAAAAGTTAGTAATTGCTTGTTTGTAAGTTTTTCGCTGCAAAGTTAGCTAACTTGGTTTTTTTTGTTCGAAAATAATGTTGCTATGAAAAGAAAAAATGTTGCAAACCCAAAATCTGCAACATTTCTTCCATTGTTTGAACCATTTGTCTTATTCTTGTATCTGTTATAATATGTCGCCAGTATTCATTCCCCTCAATCAGAACAACTCTTCCAGCGAAATATGGTTCTGGATGATGTTGCTGTTGGCATTCGCCTTTAGCCCTGAATTGGTGATCAGCGTCACGCGGATGGAGCTTTTTGTGCCTGTGTAGCTGATGAAACTATCGACTCGGCGTTCGATTTTCTCGCGTTCGGCTTTGGTCATTGAGTATTCGCCCCGCGAGAATTTCATCTCGCAGATGTTGATGCAGCGATCGGCTCGGTCGATGACCATGTCGATCTGGGCGCCATTTTCGGCCGAAGCAGGAGTGCGCCAGCAATAGACAGATGTCTGCACGCCTCCGATCTTCAGTGCCTCCTTGATTTTCTGCACATGGTTAAGGCATAGGATTTCGAACGCAAGGCCGCTCCACGAATGGTAGAGGGGTGTGTTTTGGCTGTGCGACCAGAAGTTCTCGTCCTGGAAATTACGCTTCTCCTGGACATGGTGGCAGAAATGCAGGAATGGGTCGATGAGCTGATAGGTTGTCGAGCGTTTCTTGCCATCGAATGGCTGATATGAACGGATGAAATGACAGCTTTCAAGTTCGGCAATCATGCTTGTCAGCCTTGCATTGTTGTGCAGTTTCGTTGTTTCGACAAGCTCACTGCGCGTGAGGCCCTTGCCTTTGGCCGACAGAGCTTCGATGATCTTGACATAATCCTCGCTGTGCTTGAAGAGCGAGCGGAACAGATTGTTCTTCTCTTCGCGAAGTTCGCCGACAGGGGAGAAGATGAGGCGGTCAACATTCTGCGCCACACTTTCCTTCTTGTCCATCAGCGAAAGATAATAAGGAACTCCGCCAAAGACCATGTAATAGTCGGCAACCTCGCGGTCAGAATAGCCGAAGCCGTGACGCTGGAAATATTCGCGACATTCGCCCAATGTGAATGGCTCGATCAGCATCTGGTGAGTCACGCGGTTGTGAAGTCCTCCGTGGTTGTTGATGAGGTTGTCGAGCATCCACGATGCCGCACTGCCACACGCGATGAGCTTGATGTCGCGTCGCGCCGATGCCCAATGGTTCCAGAAATGCTCGAAGGCACTCAAGAAATCCGACTTTGCCGTAGCCAGCCATGGCAGCTCGTCGAAAAACAGTATCTTGCACTCGGTTGTGATTGTCTCAAGGTATCGTTCAAGCTGGTCGAATGCCTCCAGCCACCCTGTGCTTCTTTCTGCGCCATTATAGACTTTGCGGAGACTTAAGTAGAAATTGGTCAGCTGCTCCTCCTGACCCACGTTTTCCATTCCAGTGATCTTGAAACAAGCCTTGTCGGCAATGGCGTTTCGCACCAAGAAAGTCTTGCCTACGCGACGGCGGCCATATACCACAACAAACTCCGACCTGCCCGAATTGATGTATTCAGCCAGGCAGTTCTGCTCTTTTTGCCTTCCTATCAATACTTCTTCCATAATAATCAGTGTCTTAGGTATGCGCAAAGGTAAGGATATAAAACAATTTGAGCAACTTTTAGGATTAAAAAGTGCTCAAAACGTGTTTAAAAACATTGATTTCAGCATATTTTGTGCCTAAAAAGTGCTCAAATGAGGGTTGATGGAGGCGATTTGAGCAGGAAATGACGGAAAAAGGAGGGGAGGAGGGGCTTATTTCAGCATCTCGTTGGGCATCTCACCGAAGAATTCCTTGTAGCATTTGGTGAAATATGACGGTGCAGTGAAGCCCACTTCGTATGCTACTTGCGAGATGTTCATTTCGCCTTGAGCCAACAGCTGGCGAGCCTTCTTGAGGCGCGTGTTGCGGATGAGCTCGACAGGCGAGTAGTTGGTCAATGCCTTTGCCTTGCGGTAGAGTTGGGCACGGCTCATGCCTATTTCGTCGCCAAGGTTCTCGACATTGAAGTCCGAATCGCCCATCTTCTCTTCGATAATCGAACGTAACTTGCGTAGGAACTTCTCGTCGGGTGTATCGGTGCTCTTGACCTCCTTCTGTGGCTGTTCCTCCTGTGTTGCCTTCTGTTCTGGCTTCTTGGCAGAGGCGATGGTCATGTCGCCGAAGAAATCGCGTATGCGGTCGTGATTGCTCACCAAAGCATCGAGCTGGGCAATGAGCACCTCGGCACTGAATGGCTTTGGCAGATAGGCATCGGCTCCCTCTCTATGACCTTGAACACGCTGTTCGTCGAGCGAGCAAGCCGTAAGCATCAGCACTGGGATATGGCTCGTGCAGATCTCGGCCTTCAGGCGGCGGCAGCATTCGAGGCCGTCCATCACTGGCATCATCACGTCGCAGATGATGACATTGGGCACGGTCATCATGGCACGACGCAAGCCTTCCTGTCCGTTGCAAGCAGTGATGACCTTGTACTTATCGGCAAGAAGGGTGCGCATCATCTCGCGCACGTCGGCATTGTCATCGATGACGAGAGCCACTGGAAGTGGTTCGTCTTCGGCAATCTCTTCACATTGCTCCACCTCGCCCAATTCGGCTTGTACCTGCTGGGCAGAGATGTTGACATCGGCAGAGTCGGGTATGGCAGCCGCCTCGCTGACAGGGAGCGTGATGGTAAAGACTGCTCCTGTGCCTTCTGCCAAGTTGCTGGCTACAATGGTACCGCCATGCAACTCGATAAAGCTCTTGACCACTGCAAGACCTATGCCCGAACCCTCATAATTGACCGAATCGATCTGATAGAAGTTGTCGAAGATGTGGTTGATATGTTCGACCTGAAGGCCTCTGCCCGAATCGGTAATCGACATCATTATGTTGCCACCATCGCGCCACATATTGATGCTGATCGATCCATTTTCGGGCGTGAACTTGAACGCGTTGCCCATGAGGTTGAAGAAAACACGCTCGATCTTTTGCACATCGACCTGGGTTACGAACGACTGTTCGCCAAGATCTGTGTCGTTGTTGCAGCTGATATTCAGCTTAATATGCTTGTTTAAGGCAAGACCATTGAACGACTCAAGCCAGTTCCTCACGGCATTGGCGAGGTCGATTGTCTTGAGGTTGAGTGTGAGCTTGCCGCTTTCGTATTTGCGGAAGTCGAGAATCTGGTTGATGAGGCGAAGCAGCACCTGCACGTTCTTGTTGGCCAAACCCAAGAGCTGACGTTGCTGAGGACTGAAGCCCTTGGCCTCCTGCAGTTTCTCAAGAGGAGCGGAGATGAGGGTGAGCGGAGTGCGGAAGTCGTGGCTCACGTTGGTAAAGAACATCAGCTTGGCGCGAGTTGCTTCCTCAAGCTGCCGGGTCACTTTCTTCAGTTCTCTGTTTCGCTCTTCCAGTATTGTTCGATGCTGTGCAAGACGCGCGTTCATGCGCACCTTCATATTGTAGTTGCGATAGAGTACGGCAATGATGACAAGCACCATTATAAATAATGTCAATAATGTATATAGGAGGGTGCGCTCGAGGTTGTGCTGATGCCAGTATTCATCGACCTTGCCCTTGAGCATCTTGATTGTCTCGACCTCATGTTCGGTTTCCTGAGCCATCAGATCCATAGCTTCAGCACTCTGACGGTTGATCACGGCCGAGGGCAGTATCTGCTGACGTTCGTAAGGCTCGCCTTCGAGAATGTTCATTGCCAGACGTATGATCTTGTCGCCACCCGAAGAGTAGAGGAACGAAGCCTCTAATCGACCGTCGATGATGGCATCTATGCCGTTGCCTTCGCCAGTCATGGCATCGACACCCAAGAAGCGGATCTTGTTGTTTTCTCTTCCGAAGTAGCGGTCGGCAGCAGCGCGTGCTCCCATTGCCATCTGGTCGTTTTGAGCCACAACCATATCCACCACAACGCCAGCATGGAGCAGCGAATCCATGATGTGATCGGCAATGCTCCATTGCCAATCGGCATTGATTGACTCGACGATCTCAAAGTTGGGCATTGTGCCGATCATTTTAGAGAATGTCTCGTGGCGCTGGATGGCAGGAGAGGCGTTAGGCAAGCCTTTCAGCTCCAATATCTTGCCACCGTTGGGCATGTTGGCGATGACGTAATCGCCCATCAATCGGCTCACTTGCCTGTTGTCGCCCGCAATGAAAGCTGTGTAGTCGTCGCCATTGACGCTTCGGTCGGCTACGATGACGGGTATGCCAGAGTTGTAAGCCTTCGACACGACCTCCGTGAGGGCATCGGCAACATTGGGCGACACGATAATCAGATCGACACCCTTGCTGATGAATTCCTCGATGTCGGCGCATTGGCGTGCATTGTCATACTCCGAGTTGCGAAACTCCAAGGTTATGTTGGAGTGGAAAAGTTGTTCGCGTCGCATTTCCTCGTTCATCTTCTGTCGCCAAGCGTCATCGCAAGGCTGAGAAATGCCGATGACATACCGCTTCTTTGCCTGCATAGAGCAAGAAGAAAGGAGAGAAAGAGATGCTACTGCCAATATTGACAGCATAATTAGTGATATAGAAATAGGTGTCTTCACTGTTTCAGTAAGTTATATTTCACGCAAATGTATCGATATTTTTCCAAATAGTTATGATTTTGTGCAAAAAATCGTGCGAAAAATGTGAAAATTCTTTCAAAACTCTATAAAAAACCGCATATGCAACAATTTTTTCATAGATTGATTGTTTTGTTATATTGTCTTTGGTAGGGAAGCCGTACCTTTGCAACAGATTTAAGAGAATCTATGAAAGATGGTTAGAAAAAATTGGTAATGTGACAATCACTTTTGTTATCATGAATTGAATGATGTGTATTGTGTGTTTATGCAAAAAAGGAATGACGCGAGTCATTCCTTTCTTGTTTTGTCGTTAAAGATAGTAAATAGTCAATCAATTAAGTTTCGGAAATTCAGAATGTTTATCACTGACAACTTCAATGAACAAATAGACAGGACCCCGTTATCTTGTGAAGATGATGTACATGCCATTGCCGAAGCCGCAGACGGCGATGATGAACATGATGGAGGCGATGCAGCGGTTGATGTTGCGGATGGTGTTGATGCGGAAACGGCTGCGGATCTTGTTGACGAGCCATGTGATTAGTGTCCACCAGCCGAGAGCACCCGCAATGATGGCAGCAAAGCCAAACACATAGAGCCACCAGTCCTGCTCACTGGCATCGAACAGGAAGTTGGTGCGTGCAAAGAGCGCAAGGAAGAAAAAGACGATGGTAGGATTGCTGATGGTGAGACCGAAGCCAGTGAAGAAGTACTTGAGAATACCAGTGACGCGAAGGTGATGGCGATTAGGAATCAGAGGCGATGCGCCCTGGGCATTGTTGCTTGCCATGACCTCGACCGGATTGCTGTTCCACAGATAGAAACCATAAAGAGCAATGAAGGCACCGCCGACAATCTGAAGCGTCACTTCAAACTGCTGGATCCAATCGACGACAAGCTGGAGCGCAAAGATGGTGATCAGGGCATAAACCAGATCGCTGAAAATTGCGCCGAGACCTGTGAGGAACCCAGGAAGCCACCCTTTATTAAGGGTGCGCTGGATGACGAGGATGCCTGTCGGCCCCATCGGAGCCGAAACCAGCAAGCCTATCATTAAGCCCCAAATTATGGTTAGTATAGTGGTCTGTATCATGTCTTTTTTCAAATAATAGCGCAAAGATAAGGTAAATTTTTAAAAAAACTCCAAAAAATCAAATTTTTTTATTATTTTTGCGCACGATTAGAGTAAACATTTTTTGGTCACTATAAAAATTAGGTATGATTTTCTTTTTTCAACAGCCATCAGCTACCGTATTTGCGGTAGATGTTGATCACAAGCTCAGCGCCGATGAGATCGATCGTCTTTGCTGGCTTTTCAGTGGTGCAACTGTCATCGACAAGACTGCCCTTGAGGGTTGGTTTGTAGGTCCACGCCGTGAGATGATTACTCCTTGGAGTACCAATGCCGTCGAGATCACCCAGAACATGGGTCTCAAGGGTATTGCCCGCATCGAGGAATATTTCCCAGTGAGCGGACCTGACGCTACTTTCGACCCTATGCTCCAGCGTCTATATGAGGGAGTGGGTCAGGATTGCTTCACCATCGACAAGCAGCCAGATCCAATCGTGTATATCGAGAACCTTGAGGAATATAACAAGCAGGAAGGTCTGGCATTGAGCCCAGAGGAGATTGACTATCTCAACGACGTTTCGAAGCGCGTGGGCCGTCCGCTCACCGACAGCGAAGTGTTCGGCTTCAGCCAGGTCAACTCGGAGCACTGCCGCCACAAGATCTTCGGCGGTACGTTCATCATCGATGGCGAGGAGAAGGAATCAAGCCTCTTCGCTTTGATCAAGAAGACTTCGAAGGAGCATCCTTGGAAGCTCGTCAGCGCATATAAGGACAATGTGGCTTTCAACGAAGGCCCGGAGATCGAGCAGTTTGCTCCAGCCGACCCTTCGACAGCAAGTGAGTTTGAGGTGAAGAAGATCAAGTCGGTGATTTCGCTCAAGGCAGAGACCCACAACTTCCCTACTACCGTCGAGCCATTCAATGGCGCTGCAACGGGTACGGGCGGTGAGATCCGCGACCGTATGGGTGGCGGTAAGGCTTCAATGCCTATTGCCGGTAC
>SFEH01000047.1 GCA_004557315.1 Bacteroidales bacterium | reverse complement strand
GAGGATGTTTATTATGTGCTATTGGACGAAGTGCAGTTGGTGGAGGGATTTGAGGAAGTGCTCAATAGCCTGCTTAGAATAGACAATGTTGACGTTTATGTGACTGGTAGCAATTCCCGATTCCTTTCGACTGATATAATCACCGAGTTTCGTGGACGGGGTGATGAAATACGAATGTTCCCTCTCTCGCTGTCGGAATATTGCGAAGGAGCGGGCAAGAGTCCGCATGACGCATGGAAGGATTATTACACCTATGGAGGGCTTCCGCACATACTGACTTTGACTACTGACAAGAAGAAGATAGACTACCTCACCAACCTTTTTGATAGCGTGTATCTTGTGGATGTCCTTGAGCGTCATCGCATAAAGAACGAAAGAGAGATGGAGGAGCTTGTGCGTATTGTCGCTTCTGGCATTGGCGCACCAACTAATCCTACGAAACTCTCCAATACATTCAAAAGTTTAAAACGCGTAAATGTCAGTCCTGCCACCATCGATCGATATTTATCATTCTTACAAGATGCGTTCATGATTGAAAAGAGTGAGCGTTACGACATCAAAGGCAAAAAATATATCTCAAGCTTGTCGAAGTATTATTTCACTGATATCGGACTGAGGAACGCACTTCTTGGCATGAGACAACTTGAAGAGACTCATATCATGGAGAATATTATATATAATGAACTCAGAAGACGCGGATATAAAGTCGATGTCGGCATAGTTGAGCACCGTACTGTTGACAATAGCGGCAAATGGCAGCGGCATCAGCTTGAAGTCGATTTCGTGGTGAATGTCGGCAATACGAAATACTATATCCAATCAGCCCTGGCTCTTCCTGACGATGAGAAGAGGCAGCAGGAAATGGCATCGCTGATGCGTATCTCCGACTCGTTCAGAAAGATAATAATCGTGAAAGACGACATCATGCCATGGACCGACAACAATGGCATAATGACAGTCGGCCTGTTTGACTTCCTAATGAATCCAGATTCTCTGGAGAGGGTCAAGTAATGTTAGGGCACAAACATTGGAGATAGATCAATCATAGAATGTAAAAGACACAAAAATACCGAGCTCCATCTCATCATCGCCCAGATAAAAGGACATGATAAGATGGAGCTCGGCATAGAGGAATATTACTTACCCATTTCGAAGACTAAAGTGCCTCCATTGACAATATCCTGATGCTCGATGTAATCCTTGTCGTAAGGCTTGCCATTGAGGGTGATGCTCTTGACATAGAGATTCTCCTTGCTCAGGTTCTTTGCCTCGATCGTAAAGGTATTGCCATTGGTGAGATGCAGGGTGAACTTCGGCATCTGAGGAGCTCCAAAGACATACTTGCCGCCCACAGGATCGACAGGATAGAATCCCATTGCAGAAAGCATATACCATGCCGACATCTGTCCACAATCGTCGTTGCCGCAAAGTCCATCAGGCAGAGGCTTGTACTGGGTGTCGAAGATCTGTCGCACAATCTCTGCTGTCTTGTCAGGATGGCCAGCCAGACGATAGAGATAAGCCACATGATGACTTGGCTCATTGCCATGAGCATACTGACCGATGAGACCGGTGACATCGGCCTGGGCAGTCACGAGTTCAAGAGTGAAGAACGTATCGAGACGCGACACGAAGAAGTCCTCACCTCCCATGAGGTCAATGAGTCCAGGTATGTCATGTTGCACATGCCAAGTGTATTGCCATGCGTTGCCTTCGGTGTAGTCACCACCTACGATCGCTCATACGAGGACGCATAAACTTGGTCTCCGGATCGAAGAGGTTCTTGTAGAAGTCCTTGCGCTTGGCGAAATATGCGGCATCTTCGGTCTTGCCAAGCAGTGTAGCCATATCCCAAGCTGCATAGTCATCATAGACAGATTCGAGAGTCGAAGACACAGACTCAGCTCGTGTGAGGTCGGAAGCAAAATAACCATATTTCATATATTGCTCCCAATCGCTCTTATCCCTGTGCGAAACGGTCTGTGTGGTCTTGATGGCATTGAATGCTCGTTCTGCATCGAATCCGCGGAAGCCCTTATGGTAAGCTTCGGCTATGATCGATACTCCATGATTAGCCACCATGCAGTAGGTGTCCTTGCCCCAGAGACCCCAGATAGGAATCCAGCCTAGCTTCTCGCTCTGCTCTATGAGCGAATTGACCATGCCATCAACCTTATCAGCCATCACGATGGTGTAAAAAGGATGAGCAGCACGATAGGTGTCCCAGCATGAGAAAGTAGAATAGTGAGGAGGCTGACCTGCATCTGCTATGTTGTTTGGCTGAATCAGTGCATGATAGAAGCAAGTATAGAAATTGCGCTTCTGCTCTTCTGTACCCTCAACGTCGATGCGCTTGAAGTAGCTGTTCCAGGTATTGTCGGCAAGAGCCACTGTTTCATCGAAGTTCCATCCTGGCAACTCTGCCTCAAGATTGCCCAGGGCTCCGTCGATGGAAGTTGACGACAGCGCAATCTTTGCCTCAAGCTGCTCACCACCATTGATATCAAACAGGAAGAGTGCCTTCTTACCTCGCTCTGGCTCGAAGATTGGAATCTCTTGGATCTCTCGTATCGGACGGTTGAACCTGAGTGCGAAATAGACATCCTTGACAACCCATACTGCCGTGCGCACATGACCTGTGACTGAGCCTCATTCCATGTCGGACCATGCTGCAGGTCGAGATAGAAAGCTGCAGAATCGACAGGCACGTCTGCTTCTCCATTGTAGGTATAACGGTGGTAAGCGACATGGGGAGTGGCTGTAAGCTCGGCCTTGACGTTGGTCTGCAGGAGGTCAACCGAATAATAGCCTGGCTTGGCTGTCTCGGTCTCTGTACAGAAGGTACTGCGATAGTCCTGACGGTCGGCACGTGCGGTCGAAGGCATCACAAGGATGTCACCAAGATCCACGCAGCCTGTGCCGCTGAGATGTTCCTGCGAAAATCCCCAGATGATAGTATCAGTGTGGATATACTCGGCACAATATTGCCAACCCCATGCACCTGTCACAGGGCTCGTCTGTATCAGTCCGAAAGGAACACATGCTCCAGGGAAGGTATGACCAGTAGCCATGGTGCCGACAAACGGATCGGCATACTGTGTGTAGTTTTGTTCACTCTGCTGATTCTGCGAGGTGCAAGAAAGAAGCAGCAACGACAGTGGCAAGAAAAAATTAAGGTGTTTCATAAGCATATATGTTTAAGAATTGTGATAGTTTACTGCAATAACTCGAAGCTGCCTTCAAGTCGTATGTCATCGCTTGCAGCACCGACCATGACATTGAACGTGCCTGGCTCTACCTTTTGCTTTAGGTCAATGTCAAAGAGCGATAGTTCTTCGAAGCCTAAATCAAACGACACCTCGACACTCTCGCCTGCCTTGATTGGGATGCGGCGAAATGCCTTGAGCAATTTATGCGGTGTCTCCACCGAGCTCTTCACATCATTGATGTAGAGCTGCACAACTTCCTCGCCATCCGTCTTTCCCGTATTGGTGACTTTGCACGATACCTTGCGATAGACATCCTTGCCATCGCCTTCTGTAATCTTCAGGTCGGAATAGCCGAAAGTGGTATAACTAAGTCCATAGCCAAAGGCATAGAGAGGTGACTGTGGAAGGTCGGTATAGTCGTGAGCCGGACGGCGCGAGTAGTAGCAAGGTATCTGACCGACGCTACGCGGCACAGATACAGCCAGACGACCAGCAGGATTGACATCACCAAAAATGACATCGGAAATGGCATTGCCTCCCTGTTCGCCAGGATACCATGCATTGAGAAGTGCCTGAGCATGTTCTGACGCATAGCTCATATCCAAAGGCCTACCCTCGATATAGACCACTATCGCCCTGTCAGTAGCATCAAGCACCGCCTTGAGCAGCTTCTCCTGATCGCCCATCAGCGTAAGGCTTGCACGATCCATACCCTCTCCTGTCTCCATATCTGAAAGCAAGTTGCCTGTTCCAGAGGCAGCGCCTGTCTTGCTATAGTTAGTCTTGAAGTCTCGTGCCGACGAACCTCCCAATACCAAAATGGTTACATCGCATTCCGAAGCCACCTTTGCGGCACGGGCAATATCCGACTTCTGTGTATCTCGTATGGCACAGCCTTTTACATATTCAATGCGTGCTGACGGAACAGCATCGCGTATTCCATCAAGCACAGTCCTCACCTTCCCTTCTGCCTGTGGAGCTGTATAGTCGCCGAGCTGGTTGTAAGGCATATCGGCATTTGGTCCAATCACAGCTATGCTCCTGACATCTTTTGACAAAGGCAACAGACCTGTGTTCTTGAGCAGGACAATGCTCTTCTGTGCCACTTCGCGAGCCAACTGTATATGTTCATCGGAATGCACAATTCGCGCAGTCTTTTCAGGATCAACATAAGGATTCTCAAACAGACCCATCCTGAACTTCAGGCGCAGGACATTGGCAACGGCACGGTCAAGATCCTTCATCGAAAGCCGACCGTCGGCTATGTTCTTCTCAAGGTTGGCACCAAAGGCATCTCCCTGCAGGTCAATATCTACTCCTGCTTTCAATGCCAATGCTGCAGCTTCAGAATAGTCTTTTGCCACATTGTGGTTATTGGCTATACCCTCGATGCTCACAAGGTCGGAATAGACCACTCCGTCGAAGCCCCACTGGGTTCGGAGCACATTGGTCAGGAGATAGCTGTTGCATGTGCAAGGAATGCCGTCAATCGAATTGTATGATGTCATGACCGAGCCTGCCCCAGCCTCAACAGCACTCTTGAACTGTGGGATATATTCGCTGAGCAAGGTGCGTTTGCCCATACTGTTCGATTCTCCATTCAGTCCTCCTTCCGACACTCCATAAGCAGCGAAATGCTTCAGCGTAGAACAGACATGACGACCATCGGCAATATCATCGCCCTGCATACCCTTGACGATGGCAGAACCAAGCACCCCCGCCAAGACTGGGTCCTCACCAAAGGTCTCCTCCATTCTTCCCCAACGTGGATCTCTTGCAATGTCAAGAACAGGTCCATAGCCAACAAGACCTCCCTGCGAACGTAACTCAAGAGCTATTGCCTGACCCATACGTTGCAGGATTTCAGAATCAAATGTCGATGCCTGACCTATTCCTGTCGGGAAGGTAGTGGTGCCTATTGCCATGTGTCCATGTGATGCCTCTTCGGCAAAGATCATGGGGATGCCAAGACGAGTATGCTCGACAGCATATCGCTGCATCTTGTTGAACGCCTCTGCTCCTAGCCGAGGGTTAAGTCCGTTGACGAGTGTCTTTTGTGTCCAAGGGTCGGCACGCAACACACCCCAGCAGCCGCCAAGCGGTATATCATCCATTCGCTTGACGAATAGTTCGGAAAGCTCAACGCTATTGTCGCCAGTCTTTTCATACATGAACCAGCCCAAAGGACAAAGCAGCTGCCCCACTTTCTCCTTCACCGTCATACGCCCGAGCAAGTCAAAGACACGGTCTTCAACCGAAGCACTTGCATCCTTATATACCATCGGCTGCTCAAGGCTGAATCGCAGAGCTATGCCATTGGACCGTGCGGCACCCTTAGGCAGAGTCACGGTAGTCACTCCATCGCGTGTCACATATCTGACAGTTTTCTTTGTTGCCAGATCGATTATCCGACTGCCTTTCCTTGGGCTATTGCCTTGCCAGGATATGGTCAGAGTCTCTTTCGAATCGTCGTCTTTCTGCGGGATGATGGCATAAAGCGTCTTGCCGTCTTTTGATGCTGTGAACCACACCGATCGATCTTTGTTGGTATAGACCGGTGTTGCCGCTGTGTTGTATATTGCCTCACCGTTTTTCGCGAGCCATTCTCCCACCTCTTCGAGTCGTGCCACAGCTTCGTCTTCTATCAATCCTTCAGGAGTTGGACCTACGCCAAGCAGCAGGCTTCCACCCTTTGCCACCACCTCGGCAAGCATCGCTATCACACGCGCTGGGCTCTTGAACGTCGGACGAGGCACCCATCCCCAGTCGTTGGTCAGAGTCATGCATGTCTCCCACGGATTAGTGAGCTGATGCGCAGGTATGGTCTGTTCTGGTGTCTGGTAGTTCTCATACTTGCCTGCACAAGTTCTATCGACCACGATCAGTCCAGGCTGGGCATCGCGGGCAATAGTCACGAGGCGATCCATGTCGATGTCCTCCTGCGGTGCAGTACACCAGCCGCCATCGAGCCACAGGATGTCAAAATGACCATAGTCGTTCATCAGCTCACCTATCTGGCTATGCACATACGACTTGTAATTTTCCCATCTCTCGGGATACTGGCTTATCGGATAGTTATGGAAGCGGCTGGAAGTGCCGCGTTTAGGCCACCAGTAGTATTCTGAATGCCAATCGGGCTTCGAGAAATAGCAGCCTGTCCAGAATCCCTCGTTGCGGAAAGCATCGAACACATATCGCAGCACATCCTGTCGCTCGTTGCCTGCAAACCCACTGTTGGTCACCTTATAGTCGGTGGTCTTGGTATCCCAAAGGCAGAAGCCGTCGTGATGCTTGCTCGTAAACACCATGTATTTCATTCCAGCCTTCTTCATCACTCTTGCCCACTGTTCGGGATTGAACTTCGTCGGATTGAAATCCTTGCTCAACCCCCAGTACCATTGCTTGTATTCCTCATAACTCATCACTGAATCGGGCGTAATCCAGTCCTCTGATGTTATAGTCCACGACTCGCAGATACCTGGCACTGAATAGACACCCCAATGCATCAGTACACCGAACTTCAGGTCCTGCCATTGAGCGAGTTTCTCGATCACCTCTGGTTCTGTCGGAGGCATGTATGAGTCAGATTTCTCATGTATGAGCGATTGGGCATTCAGCATTGCAGTAGCCACTGTAAGCATCGATATCAATAAGAAGGCTGCTTTCATTTTATCCTGGTATAATTAACGATTTGTCTTGCAAATATAATTATTTTTTAGAAAGTGCAGTAATCAATGACGAAATAATTTGTTATTTCTGCAATTTGTTTTGGTTCTTAATAAGTTTTTGCTGTATTTGCTACAAAAAATTGTTTAACTTTGCGCACAGGTTTTAAGGTAAATAGCATTTTTTCTCATTCCATTTTTCAATGATTACCAATATTAAGAAAGAACTGAAAAAGCTGTTCATCCCTATCTTCATCGAGACTCTTCTCGTGACGATGCTGGGTGTGATGGACACGTTCATGCTGAGTCAGTACAGCGACGATGCAGTTGCCGCTGCGGGCATGGACAACCAGGTGCTTCAGATCATTCTGCTGCTCTTCACAATCATCAATGCCAGTACGTCGGTGCTCTGCTCTCAATATCTCGGAGCCAAGCTCAACGACCGACTGACCCAGGTGATAGGAGTAGCACTGATATTCAACTTCTTCGTTGGCTTGGTCATGAGTCTCCTCATGACTTTCTGTGCCAAAGACATTTTGCTCTTCATGGGACTCCGTCCCGAGCTCCTAGTGCATGGTGAGATATACATGCAGATAGTCGGCGGTTTCTCCATCGTTCAGGCGATACAGACCACCTGCTCGGCCGTACTTCGCAGTGTTGACAAGGCCATATACCCTATGATTGTGGTGGGTATTGTCAATGTCCTGAACATCATTGGCAACTATGCTCTCATCTTCGGCAAGTTCGGATTCCCTGCCCTCGGCATTCAGGGTGCAGCCATCTCGACCAGCTTCTCGCGCGTCGTGGCGATGGTCATCCTTCTCGTGGTTCTGATGAAGACCACCGTCCATAAGTTCCCGTTGCGACTGTTCCGTCCTCTCCCGACACGCGAGCTTCGCAACCTGCTCTACATCGGCTTGCCTTCGGCTGGCGAGAACATCTCCTACCAGCTGCAGCAGCTCACATTGCTCTATTTCATCAACTGGATAGGCAATGAGGCTCTCACCACTCGCACCTATGTCTGCAACATCGTGATGTTTGTCTATCTCTTTGCCGTCTGCATCGCCAACAGCGGAGCCATCACCATCGGACATCTAATGGGACGAGCCAAGGCGCGGGCTGCCTACCTTATGGGCAAATACGTGTGGCATCTTGCACTTATCGTGAGCGTGTCGTTCTCGATCGTCTGTGCTTGTTTCGGCCACCAGATACTCTCGATGCTCACCACCAACCAGACCATCATTGCTCTCGGCTGCACGGTGTTCTGGGTTGACTGTCTGCTCGAGCCTGGCAAAGCCATCAACATCTTTGCCACCAATGCCCTGCGTGCCACGGGCGACGTACATTTCCCACTTATCCTCGGACTGATAGTGCAGTGGGGCGTCGGTGTCCTCCTCGGCTATATCTTCGGCATTGTCCTCGGTTGGGGACTCACCGGCATGTGGTTTGCCTTCACGCTCGATGAGACCATACGTGCGATTGTCTTCGTGCGCCGATGGAACAGCCTCAAATGGGCAAGGCACAAATTTGTTTAATTTCTTCACTATATGGACGACCTCGAACTCGCAATCATCGACAGCAACACGCTGACCTGCATCGGACTGCAGACCATCCTGGAGAATATTCTCCCGGGCGCTACCATACGCACCTTCCGCACTTTTGGTGACCTGATGGATGACACGCCTTTTGCCTACAAGCACTATTTCGTCTCGTCCAATATCTATCTCGAACACGTCAACTTCTTCCGCGAACAAGGCCACAAGGCTATCATCTTGGCACAGAACCGTGAGCAGGTGATGCGACTGGGTCGTCCTGCCATCGACGTTTCGCAGGACGAACACGGTCTGATCCAGCAGATAATCAGGCTGCGCGAATATGGCTCGACCCACGGAGGCGAACGCATGAACCTGCACCCTGCCCAGTATCAGCCTGAACTCTCGATGCGCGAGATTGAGGTATTAGGCTTGCTGTGCAAGGGTCTCACCAACCGTGAGATTGCCGACAAACTGTGTATCGGGCTCACCACGGTCATCACTCATCGCAAGAACATACAGGAAAAGACAGGCATCAAATCGATGTCGGGACTCACTGTCTATGCCATCTTGAACGGCTTTGTCAATGCCGACGAGATTTAATACAAAGCAGATTATGACAGAAGAAAAGACACAAAAATCAGGTCGCAACCAAACCATCACCGTTTCAGAGCGAGAGATTCCTTCGCTGGAAATACATATCAGCAGCATCGAAGACCTGCGAAATGGCTTCCACGATGACATGATGGTCAATGCCGACCTCTATGATTGTATCGACCTGATTCCCGACAATCATTTCGACCTTATCATCATCGATCCTCCATACAACCTCGACAAGGATTTCCACGGAAAGGTGTTCTCTGCCATGAAGCAGGATGAATACGAGGAGTATCTGCGAAGCTGGTTCTACAAGGTCTGCGACAAACTCAAGGACAACGGCTCGCTGTATATGTGCGGCGACTGGAAATGCTCGTCATCAATGCAGCGCGTGATTGAAGAAAAACTGACCGTCGTTAACAGGATATCATGGCAGAGAGAGAAAGGTCGAGGAGCGAAGTCAAACTGGAAGAACGGCATGGAGGATATATGGTTTGCGGTCAAGAACCCTCGTGACTACTACTTCAATGTCGATGCCGTCATGATGAAGCGAAGGGTCATTGCGCCATATAAGGTCGATGGCAAGCCAAAAGACTGGGAAGAGACCGACGAAGGCAATTTCAGAACCACCTATCCTTCCAACTTCTGGGACGACATCAGCATACCCTTCTGGTCGATGCCAGAAAATACCTCCCACCCTACCCAAAAGCCTGAGAAGCTATATGCCAAGCTGATTCTTGCTTCGTCGAAGCAGGGTGACAGAATATTCGATCCATTTGCAGGAAGCGGAACGGCGGCAGTAGTGGCAAGGAAACTGGGAAGGTCATTCTGCGGAATAGAGATCAACCGCGAATACTGTCTATGGGCAGCCAAACGACTGGCTAATGCTCTGACTGACAAATCGATTCAAGGATATGCCGATGGTGTATTCTGGGAAAGAAACTCATTGGCAATACAGAAGAAACAGCAGCCATCCAAGGCAACAAAGAAGGGAAAAGGCTCGAAATGATGAGTAAATCCTAATAAATGAGGATTGTCAGGACTCTAGATTTTCAGTAACTTTGCGCCATCAAAATTCAAAAACAATATTCAGAATAATAAAAGATGGTAAAATTTACAGGAAAACTTACTTGTGTGGCTGTCTTTTCGGCTTTGGCAGGAACAGCTTTCGCCGATTCAGAACCAGACACACTGCGAGTGCAGAGCATTGAGGAAGTGACAGTCATCTCTTCGCCAAAAGAGAATAGCCCGCTGAGTCAGCAGCCTATGTCGAGCACCCTCCTCACTGGAAGTCAGCTCAAGGAACTCAAGATCTCATCGCTCAAGGGCATCAGCCAGATTGCACCAAACTTCTTCATGCCCGACTATGGCTCACGTCTCACCAGTGCCATGTATATCCGCGGTATCGGTTCGCGCATCAACAACCCAGCAGTCGGACTCTATGTCGATAATATCCCATTCAACGACAAGTCGGCTTTCGACTTCAACCTCACCGACATCGAGCGCATTGAGGTATTGCGCGGTCCACAGGGCACTCTCTACGGACGCAACACTATGGGCGGTCTGATCAAGGCCTATACTCGTTCGCCTCTCACCTATTCGGGCACCGATGTCAACCTCGGATATGCGTCGGGCGACAATCACTTCACCACTTCGCTGACCCACTATCACCACCCCAACGAGCAGTTCGCATGGTATGTGGGAGGTTATTATGAGACAGCCGAAGGATTCTTCACCAACAATGAGACTGGTAAGAAGGTGGATGACCTGCAATCGGCTGGCGGACGACTCCGTGCACTCTACTTGCCAACATCGCGCCTTAAGTTCGACCTCAACATCAACTACGACTTCAACAACGAGGGTGCCTATCCTTATTATTATGAAGGCACTGTCAGCGATGGACTGTATGCCGACCCATTTGGCAAGATGGGCAATATCATCGCCAACCGCGAGAGCTCGTACAAGCGCAGCGTGATCAACGTTGGCTTGAACACTCAGTACGAGGCCGACCGCTACACGCTCACCAACATGACTGGATTCCAGGGTCTCCGCGACCGCATGTTCATGGATCAGGACTTCATTCACTTCGACATCTACACTCTCGAGCAGAAGCAGAAACTGCGCACCTTCAGCGATGAGCTGACAGTGAAGAGCAAGGGCAACGACCGCTGGAATTGGTTTTCGGGCATCAACCTCATGTACCAGAACCTCAACACCAAGGGTCCTGTGACCTTCATGAACGATGGCGTGAGCTTCCTCGAAAGCAGCATCAACAGCCACATGCCAGAGATCTCGGTTATGGGAATGGCAATGCCTATGGGCGTAAAACTCGCCGACAGCGAGATCCTGATGGGTGGCGACTTCGACACTCCTGTGCTCAATGCCGCTATCTTCCATCAATCGACACTCAGCCTCACCGAAAAGCTGAAGCTCACTCTCGGACTCCGTGTCGATTATGAGCACAACACGCTCGACTACAATGCTCCTGGCACAATCAACTACGACTTCTCGCTGAGCAACAAGATGATGCCTATCAACCTCACGGGTCTGCAGGCTAACCCTCTCTTCTTCGGTTCGATCAGCAAGGACTATCTTCAGCTGATGCCAAAGTTCGCCCTTCAATACGACTTCTCCGACAAGAACAATGTGTATATGACTGTGTCGCGAGGCACCCGTTCGGGCGGATATAACGTACAGATGTTCAGCGACCTCCTCCAGAGCGAAATGCAGAACGTCATGATGTCACAGATTAAGGAAGGTACCATCGCTGCCATCAAGAAGATTGCCGAAGAGAACCCTCGTATGCCTGCAAGTGTGGTCAATACCATACTTGAGAACCTCGACAAGATCCCTGTAGGCGAGACTGCCGACGTGACCGAGACCGTAACCTACAAGCCTGAATACAGCTGGAACTATGAGGTAGGCACACATCTCTCGACTGCCGACAACCGCTATCAGGCTGATGCTGCCTTGTTCCTCATCGACACTCGCGACCAGCAGATTGCACGTTTCGCCGATAGCGGACTTGGACGCATGATGGTCAATGCAGGTCATAGCCAGAGCCGTGGTGCCGAACTCTCACTGCGTGGCGAACTCTTCCGCAACTTCATCTTAGCTCTCAACTATGGCTACACCTATGCCAAGTTCACCAACTATGATGGTGGCAAGGGCATCGACTATACAGGCAAGTATGTGCCTTTCGTGCCAAAGCACACCACCAATGTCGATGCAAGCTACACATGGAACTTCGACAAAGCCTGGGCTAACCGCCTCACTCTCGGAGCTACATACACTGGTGCCGGACGTATCTACTGGACAGAGTCGAACTCTGCCTCTCAAAAATACTACCAGCTTCTCTCTGCTCGCGCTACACTGCAGACCAAGTACTGCCAGATCGAGCTCTGGGGTCGCAACATCACCGACACCAAATACAACAGTTTCTATTTCGAGAGCATGTCACGCGGTTTCTCACAGCATGGCAAGCCTGCACAAGTGGGCGTGGACCTGAGATTCCACTTTTGATCTTGGGGAATGATTACGGAATAATCATTAACTGTTTTTTTGGGGTTACGGCAATAATAAAAGAAAGGAAAGGGTAATGGTTCCCTTTCCTTTACTTTTTGATGTCCAAATAATGCTTAATCGCTTATTATCTTACATAGATGATACGGCCATTGACGATGTTCATGCCTTGCTGGAGTCGCTGTTGCTGACGACCATTAAGGTCGAAAATCTGAGCAGGAGCGTCGTCGGTCTCGAGCTGAGGGATATCGGTCTCGGCACGTGTCTGTGTACCCCAGATACAAAGGCCGCGGGTAGCATTGGCTCCAGCCACGCCACTTGATGAACTGAGGACTGTGAAGCAGAGTGCCTGCTGAGTTGGCTTGACGTGCTGTGCCACTACCACTCCCTTGAAAGCTACCGATGTGTTTCTGCCAAGGACACCCTGAAGAGCAACCTTGATGTGACCTGTGCCTTCGACAAGACTCCATGTGCCCTTATAAGCGCCTGTTACCTTGCCATCGGTGCCGAGCGTGATGGTCTCTGGCTTAGCATATTCCTGCTTCACAGCATCCTGACGATATTTGTGGATGATGATCTGGTAGTCACCAGCAACCTGCTCCATGGCATATTCCTGAGTGTTGTCGATATCATCCTGTGTCACTTTCTCGCCATAGTATTCGTATGGAGCAGCAACGAGCCAGCCGTCGGTGTTCTGGAAGAGCTGATGCACACGCACCGAATGTCCTTCACCATTGTTGACATTACGGGTATGATAGACCACGAGAGCACGTCCTTCATGATCGACGATGGCACTGTTGTGACCCTGTGCGATCTCACCTTTACTCATGCTGTCCCACTTGTATGCCGACATCAGGCGCACGCCACGATCGACCGTTGCTTCATTACCAAAATTGAGGAAATACTTTGAGAAGATTGCCGACTGACCATTTGACGTGAGACAGTCCTTGTATGGTCCATCAGGCTTCTCGCTGCGGAACACACGCATCTGATAGCCAACAGCAAAATATTCGCCGACGGCACTGAGTCCGCCATAGCTCATGAAGAGATAGTAATACTTGCCAATGCGCTGTATGTAACTTGCCTCACCCGAGACATAGCAGCCACCAGCAATCTTGCGTCCGAAATATGGGTCGGATGTGCATGTCAGGTAATCATTGGCAGTCGAGCACTCAGAAGGATACTCGACAGAATAGTCGCGCAGACCTGTAGCCTCATCAAGTTCGAAGATGAAGATACCGCCCGACCAAGAGCCGTACGACATCCAGAGCTTGCCTTCTGCATCGTAGAACACACATGGGTCGATGCAGTTTGGCCAATACTCGCCCCATTTATCGCCCACGTCATAACGTGCAGGGAGCTTATCGACCTTTCCAATTGCCTTCTCAAGGTCGGTATGCTTATAGTCGTCGGCAGCAGCATAGCCTACGTGCTCATATTTGCCCTGGAAGCCCGAATAGACTACAGGACCCACATACTGCCAGCCGCCATCAGGACGGTCGGAAGTGAAGAGTACGATGCTTGAACACCAATGATTGCCATTGAGACTCATGTACAGGCACCACTTCTTCATCGTAGTATTGTAGATGATATCGGGTGCCCACTGATTACCCTTGACTGTCTCACCCTTGTACTGCCACTTGTGAGCTTCGGCATAGACATTGGAATACAGGCTCTTGTTACCGTTGGCATCGAGGAAAAGGTCGTTGGCTGCAGTAGCCGCCTCGCCATTGTTGAAGACAGTCCAGTTGATGTAATTCAGGTCGGCTGTAGTCTTGGCATTGCCGAGATGTGAACCATAGATGTAATAAACTGGCGACTCTGGCGTACCTGTGGTGACGGTGTCGATGACTATCGAAGGGTCGTGGCACACCACTCGCTTGATGCTGACATCAGCCGATGCAACAGAAGCTGCCGTAAGAAAAAGTAATGAAGTAAAGATTTGTTTCATGCCAAAACCAATAAATCTTTTCGCCCCAATAGAGACCGCATGACAGCGATCTCCAAGGAGCGAAAAGAATGTTAGAAAATATGACTATTACAGAGTAACGTCGAATACAATGTGGCTGCCATCGACAGTCAGACGGAAGAAGAAGTCATCAGGATTGCTTACGGCAATGCCGGTATAGCTCTGGATGTATTCCTCGCCATCTGTGCCAATCATGATTGCCAAGACATCAGCTGTACCATCACCATGGTTAGTGACATAGAGGTCAACCTTTGCACCATCCATTGCTGCAAGCCATGTTGCCCAGTCAGGAACGGTAGTCTCAGGAGTACATGAAGCATAGCCACTACCCCAACCGTAGTTGTCGGCACGAACCACAGCATACTCAGTAAGAGTATCCTCGCTATCGAGAACCACTACGAAGTTGTTCCAGTTGTTGTTACCAGGAGTGTGGTTGATGAACGAAGTATGAGCAGTTGAACCTGCAGGAACCTGGAAGTTGTCAGAGTGAGCACCCCAGAAGCCTGTAGAGTTATCGTCAGCACCTACCATCTGGTCAAATTCGATGTGGCTGCCATCGACAGTATAGCGGAAGTAGAAGTTCTCAGGGTCGCTGACACCTATTCCGATGTAGTCCTGATAGTAAGTCTCGCCATCTGTACCGTTCATGACAGTCTTGACATCAGCTGTACCATCGCCATTGTTAGTGATGAAGGCAGTTACCTTTGCACCATTCATAGCTGCAAGCCATGTACCCCAGTCTGCCTGTCCACCGCTTGGTGTGCATACGTCATAGCCAGAGCCCCAACCATAATTGTCGGCACGAACCACAGCATATTCGGTTGCAGTATCTTCGCTGTCGAGAACGATGACGAAGTTGTTCCAGTTGTTGGCACCGCTTGTGTAGTTAGTGAAGACAGAAACATAAGTCTCACCAGGAGCCACCTTGATATTGTCAGAGTGAGCACCCCAGAAGCCTGTAGAGTTGTCGGCAGCACCTACCATGCTGTAGAGCTTATCGACTACCTCAAACTCAGCAGTACCTACGATAGGCTGGCAAAGCTCGCCCTTGTAGCTCTTGTTATATACAGCGATGAGAGTCTTCTTGCCCAATGTCTCCATATCTGGCACAACTTGGAATACGAGATCAGCAGCAGTGACAGTCTTGGTTACTTCCTGCTCGAACTGAATCTCGGCAGTCACATTGGCAAATGCCTCTTCGAATGGAGTACCTACGAGAACCTTCTTTGCAACGCCACCGAGCTTCATGCTGAGAGGCAGCTTATCCTCACGAGATGTGAGACCACCGATAGGCTCGATAGTTGTTCCGAGGAAGTCGATGAACGAACCTTCAGGAACGAGGAAGGCACGCATGTTGGTGTTTGAAGCATCAGCATTGAGATTCTCAAGCGCGCTCTTCTGCTTGTAAGTCTTGGTGACAGTACCATTGGTCATAGTCACTGTAAATGCTCCAGGCTCCGAGCGGTCGATAGTAAGGGTCACCTTACCGCCGAGCTTTTCAACACCTGCATCGGTATCAGTATTGAATGTGAGCGAACTCTCCACGCAGCTACGGTCGATGTAGTCGCCCCACTCAGAGTTACCGCTTGGCTGATTGTCGAAACGGATAGCACCATATTCCTTATAAGTAGCTCCGCCACGTTCGTCATCGTTACAGAGGATGAGTGCGAAGTTCTTGTAAGTATTGGTTGCGGCAGGATTGATGTTGAGGTTGAACTGAGCAATCCATTTCTCTCCGTCAGGAATGACATAGTACTTAGAGAACACAGCCCACCATCCTGTAGAGAAGTCGGTATTACCGATGGTATAGACATCCTCAAGCAAACCTTCTATCTCCTCACCGCCAGTAGGTTTAGAGCTGGCGATTGAATCGACGCGATTGGCAATCCAGTCTGGCGAATCGATGTTATAGAGGTCGCCACCCTCACAGCTTGCCATAGCCATTGCCAACATTGCAGTGGCTGAAAAGACTGAAGCTAATTTATTTAGATTTCTCATTTTTGTAATCTTAATTAAATAGTAAACAGTTTACTTAACCACTGGGCGAACCTTCCAGCCATTGCTTTCGAAATAGCTACGGTTGCTTGTGCTCTCGTTTGCCGAGTTGCCATGGAGGTTAGGGTTATCGTTGAGTGTACCTTGATAGATTGGAAGGAACTCATGACCTTCCTGATAAGAGTCGTATGAGCTCTTGACCTCAGGATCGGCACCGATTTCAGTATAGCTGACCGACTCCTTCACGCGAGTCTTGTCGTTGGTACGACGGAATGTGTTGTGCTCCTTAATCTGCTGCAGACGGTCTGCATCGTAGAAGAAGCCCCAACGGATGAGGTCGAGACCACGTCCGTACTCGCAACCGAACTCCTTAGGACGCTCTACATTGGCAATCTGCTCGAAGAGAGCATCAGCAGTAGGGAAGTCTGCCTTCTTGAGGTTAGCAAGACCTGCACGGCTGCGCACCTCGTTGATCCAAGCGATAGCCTGATCAGTAGGACCATTCACCTCGTTTTCGCACTCAGCAGCACGGAGGAGAACGTCAGAATAACGCATCAAGCGGAGGTTGATACCGCAGTGAAGACCAGTAACGACCTTGTCATACAAGCCAGTGCGGAGGTTAGTCCACTTGGCGATTGGCAGACCGCCGTTGTTGTTGTTGGTAACGAATGGAGCATCAGCTGTAATAGGCAATGTGTAGCATACGTTGCCAAACTCGAAGCCTTCCCATTCAGGCTCGTATGTACCGATTGTCCAATAGAGACGTGGGTCAAGCGAACCGCTTGTTGTGCGCTCTGACTTGAACAGCTCATAGAGCCATGGTGTAGCTGAAAGGTCAGCCCATCCACCGCAGTCGCCAGGACCGAAGTTTGACTCAATAGC
>SFEH01000187.1 GCA_004557315.1 Bacteroidales bacterium | reverse complement strand
AGACTATGGTGCCCTCTCCTTTTGCAATTGGGAGAAGATAGGGAGAGTTATAGCTCTTGTATTTCTCTACAATCTCCTGCATATCGGGTTCCCATTTGATGTATATCTGCTGCGATGTCTTCTGTCGGCGGTATATGAGCATACCCCCATTCAGATTGCCATGGGTAAGCTGTGCCATGTCGATGAATGACATGCCGCGGGTGTAGAAACTGAACATGAAAATATCCCTTGCAAGTTCCATGCAAGGGTTTCGGCTCAAATCCAGAGATTTCAGCTGTTTGATGATTTCCAAAGGGAGGGCTCGCTTGACGGTCTTGTCAATGCCAGTATATACGTGTTTGAATGGCGAAGACTGCGGTACCAATCCGTCATCCACGGCATGGTTATAGATAGTGCGAAGGGTGCGCAGATAATAAGATGTGGTATTGCGACATAGGCCACCGTCTTTCAGCCACTGTTCGTAGCCTTGCATCATTGTACCATCGACTGCTTTCAACGGCACATCACCGTCTTTCAGATAACGCTTGAGGCTATTGATGGTGGTGGCGTATCTTGCCGCCATCCTCTTTTTCCCAATAAGTATCAGTTTCTCGTTCAATTCCAAGGTATAACCAATGATGCCTTGCAATTGTTTCTTGCTAACAGAGGTTGTTCTAACCTTTGATTTAATAGATGCCATAATTCTCTTATATTAATATTAAGTATGTTGATTACCATAATATAATATAAGAGAATGGCAAGATGGTTTAGGTGTTGTGAGATGACTATTTGCTTTTCTTTACTCTCAATGCCATGAGTACCGTGACCACAGGGCTCAAGTAGTCATTCCGCATGTCGTCCACGGAATGATAGGCGAAGTGACGGTGGCACTGTCTTCTATGGTGCGGCTCAGGAGCTTTGGCTCATAGCCATTGTCGAGATACGCATCCTTGTACATGCTCGATGCTATGATGATGCTCAAATACTGGTCGCACATGATCAGATTGAGGAAGATGCACATCACGGCGGTGCTTCCGACCATGGCAACGGCGTTCTTCGTGCGACGCAACATGCTGAAGACGATGCTGTCGAGCATCTTTGAGGCGGTCATTGCAGCTCCGAAGATCATGGCGCACACGATGAGCCAGATGGTGCTGATCATGCCTGCCATGCCACTTGTAGAGACAAGCGAATTGAGCATCTCGCTGCCAGTGTCGATGTTGGTTTCGCCATACATCATAGTTAGCAGGCCGATGACGGTGCTCTTGACCGAAGTGTCGCCTGTGCCGGCAATCTCAAGCAGACGTTCAGGCTGGGCAATGAGAGCTGCCACGCATGCCATGATGACCGAAAAGAAGAGAATAGCCACCGAAGGGAGCTTCTTGTAGATCATATAGCCTGTGGCGACTGGTACGGTCAATAGCCATGGACTGATGCAGAAAGTGCTGCGCAGTCCGTTGCTCACTTCTGCCACATCGCTCACTCCCTCTGCTCCCTTGACGATGCCCACAATGAGAAAGACGATGAGCGTGATGGAGAATGTAGGCCATGTGGTGCCCATCATGTAGCGGATATGCGTGAACAAAGGCACGCCGACGGTGCTCGATGCCATGACAGTAGTATCGCTCAGAGGCGACATCTTATCGCCAAAATATGCTCCAGAGATGATGGCTCCTGCTGTCCAGCCTATGCTGAAGCCTAATGCCTGTCCGATGCCCATGAGCGCGATTCCGATGGTGGCAACCGTGGTCCAAGACGATCCGACCATGAGACTCACCACTGCACAGATGACACAGGCTGACACAAGAAACCATGCTGGCTGCAGGATGTACATGCCATAGTAGATGAGCGTTGGCACGATGCCGCTCACCATCCAAGTGCCAGAGAGTGCACCGATGAGCAGAAGGATGACCAACGCGATGCTGACCGATGCAATCTTTTCGGTGATCGTCTTCTCAAAGTCACGAAAGGTCATGCTCTTGATCGAAAGACCAAGCATGACACAGACTGAAGAAGACAGAAGAAGGACTAACTGTGAGGCACCATTGAGTGCATTGTCACCAAAAAGGGATACGGCTACAGAAATGAGGATCACAAGCACCAGGAGGGGAATGCACGAAATCCAGACAGAAGGTAGTTGATTCTTCATACATAAAATTAGGTTATGAGGTTTTAAGGTTATGAGGTTATAAGGTTCTTTGACAGCGCGGAGCTACCTCATAACCTTAAAACCTTAAAACCTTATAACCTTATTTAGAAGCGATGTTACGCTTGAATACGAGTACCGAACGAGCAGGGAGATAGAGCTTGAGCCAGCCCTTGTCGTCGGCATCATAGATTGAGTCGCGCTGTGTGCGGTATTCGACATTCGGATCTACGAGGCCAAAGCCACCATACTTCGGATCGTCGCTGTTGAGCACCAGTTCATACTGTCCATTCTTGCAAAGGAAGCCATAGTCGGTGTAGCTGCGCTGTCCGTCGAAGTTGAAGACAAAGAGCAGACGACGGCGTTCGAAGGCAATGACATGGTCGCCACGGTTGTCCCAGATAGGGATGATTGGAGCCTCGTTGAAGCGGAGTACCGACTCAACCAGATGTACCATATCGCGATCGAAGGCATTGAGGAACTTATAATTGAGGTCCTCGCGATCGACGAGCTCCCACTGACGGCGGGCATACTTGTAGCTCCAGCCATTGCCTTCGCGTGGGAAGTCGATCCATTCTGGATGTCCAAACTCATTGCCCATGAAGTTGAGATAACCGCCATTGATGGTAGCGAGGGTGATGAGACGGATCATCTTGTGGAGGGCAATGCCGCGGTGGACGTTGAGATTCTCGTCACCGATGCGGAAGTGCCAGTACATGTCGGCATCGATCAATCGGAAGATGACTGTCTTGTCGCCAACAAGTGCCTGATCGTGGCTCTCTACATAAGAGATGGTCTTCTCGTCGGCACGGCGGTTGGTCAGTGTCCAGAAGATGTCGGTCACGTTCCAGTCTTCGTCGCGCTTTTCCTTGAGGGTCTTGATCCAATAGTCAGGAATACCCATTGCCAAGCGATAGTCGAAGCCCATACCGCCATCTTCGATCGGACAAGCGAGTCCTGGCATGCCGCTCATTTCCTCGGCGATGGTGATAGCGTTAGGGTTAACCTCGTGGATGAGCTTGTTGGCAAGAGTGAGATAGCAGATTGCATCGCCATCCTGATTGCCGTTGTAGTAGTCGCCATAGCCGTTGAAGTCCTGACCGAGTCCGTGGTTCATATAGAGCATGGATGTGACACCGTCGAAACGGAAGCCATCGAACTTGTACTCTTCGAGCCAGTACTTGCAGTTGCTCAGAAGGAAGTGGAGTACATCGTTGCTTGCATAGTTGAAGCAGAGGCTGTCCCATGCTGGGTGCTCGCGGCGGTTGCCAGCATAGAAGTACTGGTCAGCCTGTCCGCAGAAGTTGCCAAGGCCTTCAAGCTCGTTCTTGACTGCATGACTGTGGACAAGATCCATAATCACGGCAATGCCCATGCCATGTGCCTCGTCGATGAGTCGCTTCAGCTCCTCTGGTGTTCCGAAGCGTGATGAAGCTGCAAAGAAGTTGCTGACATGGTAGCCGAAGGAGCCATAGTAAGGGTGCTCCTGGATTGCCATGATCTGGATGGCAGTATAGCCGAGCTTCTTGATGCGAGGAAGCACGTCAACGCGGAACTCGTCGTAAGTGCCGACCTTCTCCTGATTTGTACCCATGCCG
>SFEH01000186.1 GCA_004557315.1 Bacteroidales bacterium | reverse complement strand
CAGCCTCTGCGAGCAGTTTGGAATGAGCGCCAACACCGCCATCAACATCTTCGTGCGCCAAGTCATCCGCCTTCGCCGCATCCCCTTCATCATTTCCGCAACAGAAACCGATGAAGACATTCGTGCCAAGGCAATCGAAGCATTCCAAAGCTTGAGAAAAGAAGCAGAAACGAGCATGGAGCCAGAACTGACCCTCGATGAGATTAATGCAGAAATCAATGCCGTAAGGGAAGCGAGAAGACAGACAGTATGATTTACGCAGTTATCGACACGAATGTTCTTGTATCAGCACGAATAACCAAGAATCCCTCATCAGCGACAGTAAAAGTGCTGAACAATATGTTCAATGGAACGATCAGACCTATATTCAACGATGAAATCATCGCTGAATATACAGATGTCCTACATCGTCCTAAGTTCAGAATGCGTGATGAAGATATAAATCTCATCATCAATTACATCAAGAAATACGGCATTCACTCCGACCGCGTTCCCTTCGATGGCACTATGCCCGACGAGAAAGACCGCCCCTTCTACGAAGTATCATTAAGCGTAGAGGATTCATTTCTCGTGACAGGCAACCTTAAGCATTTTCCCGTCACGCCGAAGGTCGTGGCACCGTCTCAAATCATCGCTATTCTCGAAGAACAATAATCCGCATTGCGAGGAAACAGCTCCTCGTAATGCGTCTCCACTCCACCCATGACATTTGGAATGCCACGGATACCAGTTACTACAATTTTCATTCCTACTTGATTTCAATATCCCTATCCGTCTCCGCTTTCGTGGCCTCATATCCCTGACTCGCCACATCAGCATTCACGATGTCCTCGCCACGCTTGCCCTTAAGAGCCTCTTTCGAGTCGGCAGATAGACCATTGTTGATGGTGGCGCACATGTCGCAGGTAGAGCACTTGTCAAGCTCCTCCTTCGTCACCTTGCCATCCCTCAGGTCACGGCAGATCTTATTCTCAAACATCGAGTACTTCATGCCCAACATCGACTTCAGCTTATGACTGATCACCCACGGTAGCACACGATAGATATACTTGTGCATGGCCGGCGACACCGAACCAATCATCCAGCAGTCACGGTCGCAGCAGCGCACCTTCTTGCGCACCTTCTCCGCCTCGGGTGAGTTCCACAGCTCATCCCATGTCTGGCGGTTCAAGTTGCCCATCACCTCCTTGTCCTTCGTTCCATTACAAGGCATCACGTCGCCATACGGGTCGATGAAGAACGTGTCAAAACTCATGTCGCAAGGCAACAATCGCTTCTGACCATAGACGTAGTTGATAAGACCATGGTTGAAGTAAGCGCGGAACCACTTCTTCGGTGAGTTCGACTTCAGCAACTCGTTCACCAGGTTCTCGAAGTTCTTTGCCACCATCGGACGGTCGTGAATGATGTTCTTTGCCTCCACGAAGTAGAACGAGTTATGCAGCGAAGCCGTAGCAAACTCCATCCCCATCTCGTTTGAGATTTCATACAGCGGTACCAGATCAGGCGCATTCTTGTCCTGTACCGTCATACCGAATCCCACATCCTTCATGCCCATCTCTCTCAGTTTCTTCAGCGTCGTATATCCACGCTGATAACCGTCGTTCAGACCACGAATCTCATTATTCGTCTTCTCCAATCCTTCAATAGAGATACGAATCCCAATCTGCGGAAACTCCTTGCAGAGGTCGATGATACGGTCGGTGAAGAATCCGTTCGTCGAGATCACGATACGGTCACTCTTCTTATACAGTTCCCTCACCACCTCTTTCAGGTCGGTGCGGATAAACGGTTCGCCGCCCGTGATGTTCGTGAAGTACATCTTCGGCAACTTCTTAATAGTTTCCAACGAGATTTCCTCCTCCTGCTTAGAAGGAGCCTTGTAGCGGTTGCACATAGAGCAACGCGCATTGCAGCGGTACGTCACAATCACCGTACCATTCAATTTCTTTTCTGCCATAAATATATATTCTTTTATTTTTTAATCCATTAATATTTTAATCCTTGTATAATGCCATCAGCTTTTCATAATACGCCTCACTCGAATACCTCTCAATGGCATTCTTAGCTATCGCTTCATAGTCAAATTTATGATTAAACATCTCCCTGATCTTGTCTTTCAAGTCCTCCACATCACCCGAAGTAAATGCCATACCGCTCACCCCTTCCTCTATAAGTTCCGGGATTCCACCAATCCTTGCTCCCAGCACAGGCGTTCCAAGGCTCTGGCTCTCAATAACAGTCAGCGGATTATTCTCGCTCCACTCCGCAGGCAACACCATAAACCGTGCACCACGCAATATCGGCATAAACTCCTCCCACTGCATCTGCCCCTTAAACTCAATCTGCTTACAGTCCTTATACGCCTCCTGCAATTCTGGCAGCAGCTCGCCACCACCAATCACTATGAGCCTCTTATCCAACTGCACAGCCGCCTTGCATAGTGTCCTCACACCCTTCACCTCATTCACACGTCCGAGATACACATAATAATCCCCCTTTAACCTTTGAACCTCATCACCTTTTAACCCATTAACTTTCGTCACATCAATAAAGTTGCACAGCACCCTGAACTTCTCAGGCTTATAACCGCCCTCCACACAAGTGTCCATCATAAACTTCGATGGCGGCAAGAACAGATCTACATACTCCTGCAGCACCTCCTTGTTCCACTTCTGCGCCTCCAAATATCCGATGACAGAGCCAGGCAATCCGCCAGGCATGCATCGATGCCTTATCACTGCCTTCTTGTCTGTAAAACACTCGGTGCACCATATGCCATCACGAGTGCAAGTATAGCAAGGACACACAAGTTTTGTGTCGTGCAGCGTCCATACCACCCTTGCCCCCTTCTCATGCGCAATCTTCGCAATCACGGGACTCAGCTGCGTATGAATGTTATTCAGATGCACCACCTCC
>SFEH01000046.1 GCA_004557315.1 Bacteroidales bacterium | reverse complement strand
TCGCCGCTGGTGCCTGAAGTGAAGTACATCAGGAAATTGTCGGTGGCGAGGTTCTGTCCCTTCTGGCTCACGAATTTGGGAGAGTTGAACAGTCCCTGCCAGTAGTTGTCCCATCCTTTTGGCACTGTCGGGCCAATGGAAATGCAGTGCTGCAGCGAGCTGCAGAATGCACGAGCCTTGATGATGTTGCGCAGGATGGTGACATCGCCACAAGCGATGATAGCCTTGATGCTTGCCTCATGACAGCGGTAGATGATGTCCTTGTCGGTGAGCAGGTGAGTGGCAGGAATGGCAACCGCACCAATCTTATGCAGGGCAGCCATTGTGATCCACCATGCCAGGCGACGCTTGAGGATGAGCATCACGCAGTCGCCACGCTGGATGCCGAGCGTCAGGAGGTAGGAAGCACACTGGTCGGACGCTTTCTTGTACTCGCTGTAGGTGAAGTGCTTGACATCCCCGCGGTCGTTGGTCCATAGGATGGCATCCTTGTCGGGCTCAGTCTCTGCATAGGCATCGATGACGTCGTAGGCAAAGTTGAAGTGTTCTGGAACTTGAACTTGGTAGTTCTCCATAAAGTCCTCGTATGATGAGAACTCGGTCTGCTTAAGATATTTTTCGAGCATTCTTGTTGGTGTTGTTTGTTTCTATTTGCAAAGATACATTATTAACTTATAGAGTGTAATACGTTTGTCCTTTTAGCGACCTCTTTTTATTTTTTGTTTAGCCTTCTTGAGGGGAAAACATTGAAAAAGTTGGAAATTTTAACAAAAAATAAGATTTGGGGACAAATGTATCACCGAAAAGGGGATTATTATCAGTGAAAAACGAATCGCAATAGTTAACGAAAATAAAATTGTGCCATTGTTTTGGATATTTCAGAAAATTTTTTTTCCTTTGCACAATTTTTTATTCTATCAGATGTGATACTGTACAATATATAACGAGATGAAAACTCTTTACCTTACTATTGTTGTGTTCGTGCTCGCTTCTTTTTCGGTCAAAGCAGAACTCTCGGCAGAGACAGAGATGTGGCTACAGCGACTTGATTCTGTAATCCAGCAGCGTCAGGTCTTTGACGCGATGAAGTCGGAAAAGTTGAGTGAGATGTATAAGAAGAAGATGTCTTTGCGTTCGCCATATGAACTAATCAGCTTCAATACACAGATGTATGACGAGTATAAAGTGTTTGACTCCGATTCGGCAATGAGCTGCGTGGAACAGAACCTTCGGCTTGCACAACAGCTCGACAATAAGTCTCTGATAGTCGAATGGCGCATCAAGCAGGCTTTCATTCTTTCTGCCACAGGCTTGTTGAAGGAATCGCTCGATGTATTGTCATCCCTTGACATAAGTGACTTGCCTAATTCAATCAAGATTGCCTATTACTGGCAAATGGTATATCTCTATAGCCATTTCGGGCAATATGCAGCAGGAACAGGCCAGCTGTATGACATCTATGTGGTGAAGGAGCGTTTGTACACTGACTCTATTCACGGCATCATTACAAAAGATGACCCACAATTCCTATGGCTCGACACTTGGTATAGGATCAACAACGAGCAGTATGACGAGTTGCTTGATGAACTGGAGTCGAAAGTTGTGCTGTCATCGCTCAATACCCGTGACGATGCAATGTCGGCCTATGCCCTTGCCTATATCTATAAGAACAAGGGCGATGAAGATAAGTTTGTGCGCAGTCTCGCAATGTCGGGCATTGCTGATATCCGCACCTCAAACAAGGATGTTGCTTCGCTGCAGGAGTTGGCGGAATACCTGATTGACGAGGGAGAGATCATACGCGCGTATAATTATATAAGTGTGTGCCTGCAACTCACCCAGAAATATCACAACCGAGTGCGTGCCGTGAGTATCTCGCGTGTCTATGACAGGATTCTTCAGAGTTTCCTACAGGGAGACAAAGAGCAGCAGGAGGTTTTGAAGAAGACCAACTATGACATGATTGGCGTGCTTGTGATGCTTCTTGTGGCAGTGATTATCATTGTCAATATAGCCTTGCGCCTCTACAAGTCACGCATCAGGCTGCACGATGTCAACAAGGAATTGAAACGACGCCGTTCGGAGCTCGCTTATGCCAATCAGAATCTGAAGGAGGCCAACGAGAATTTAGTTGAGGTCAACGCGCAGATGAAGCAGACCAACATTCAGCTGAAAGAGTCGAACCTCGCCAAAGAGGAGTATGTGGCCTACGTTTTTGCCATCTGCTCCAACTATATCAGCAAGCTTGAGGAATATCGCAAGGACATCAACCGTAAGGCAAAGGCGAAGATGCTTGGCGAGATTCTTACGATGACCGACAAGCAAACCATGGTGCAGGAAGAACTGAAGGAGTTCTATCATCATTTCGATGCAATCTTCCTGCGACTTTATCCTACGTTCCTCGATGACTTCAATGCCTTGCTCGAACCAGAAGAGCGCATCGTGCCACGAAAGGGTGAGCTGCTCAATACCGACCTCCGAATTTATGCGCTGATCCGACTCGGCATCACCGACAGCGTCAAGATTTCGGAGTTCCTCCATTGCTCGCCACAGACAATTTACAACAGCCGACTCAAGATGAGAAACAAGTCGAAGCTGTCGAACGAAGAGTTGGTTGAGGTATTGAGCAAAATTGGCCGTGCAGCCGAATAAATGCGGGCATATTGTAGCCATTACCATATTCCTGTAGACCTACTTAATCTTTACTAATACGAGATTGTAATATACTGAAAATCAATATTTATATGCAGTGGCGAGTTTACTAATACTCGTTACTGCATATTTTTTCATATTGTTATTATATTTAACTTTGCAGCGGTAAGTTAATTGATAGGTGTGTGTAAAATTAGGGCAATCGAATCACAAAATTGATGTAAACAGCGAACTTTATTACGATTGCCCTTTTTTATTTCACATGCTTTTTTTGACTCATCATTATTTATATAGGCATCACACAAACCAAAAAGTATTAATATGAATAACAAATCTCTGAAGAAATTGGCATTCAAGGCTGCACTGGCTTTGATGCTGATGCTTTTCGCTCCATTCAGCGCGTACGCGCAGATAGCAGTGAAAGGTGTTGTGACCGACGAGTTTGGTGAGCCAGTAATTGGCGCAACAGCTCGTGTCCAGGGTACCAACAATGGTACAATCACTGATTTCGATGGTAACTTTTCTCTCACCGACGTGGCAGAGGGAGCAAACATCGAGTTCTCTTACGTTGGTTATGTACAGCAGCTCGTTCCTGCTTCTGCCAACATGAGTATTGTTCTCGTTGAAGACAACAAGACTCTCGAGGATGTCGTTGTCGTAGGTTATGGTGTTCAGAAGAAGAAACTCCTCACTGGTGCCAACCTCAACGTAAAAGGAGATGACATCGCCAAGCTCAACACTTCGACTGCTATGGAAGCCCTCCAGGGTATGGCTCCTGGTGTGACCATCAGCCGCAACAATGGTAAGCCTGGTTCGGGTACCAAGGTAGTGATCCGTGGTCAGGGTACTGTAGGCGACTCAAAGCCTCTCTACATCGTGGATGGTGTTGCAGTAGGTGACATCGACTACCTCGGCCCTTCTGACATCGAGTCGATCGACGTGCTCAAGGATGCTGCATCAGCTGCAATCTACGGTTCTCGTGCTGCCAACGGTGTTATCCTCGTCACAACAAAGAAGGGTAAGAACGATTCGAAGGCAATGGTTTCTTACGATGGTTACTTCGGACTCCAGAATGTCTATCGCAAGCTCCCTACTCTCAATGCACAGGAGTACATGGCTATCATCAACGAAGGTCAGCTCAACGATGGCAAGCCTATCTACGACTGGGCTACTCTCCTAAAGACCAATGGTTATCTTGAGTCGGTACAGCCAGGTCTCGGTCAGGAATATGGTCAGTTCATTCTCGACAAGCTCAACAATGGCTGGACAGGTACTGACTGGCAGGATGAGATGATCAAGAAGAACGCACAGATGCAGAGCCATTCTGTTTCTATCACAGGTGGTACCGGCAATGCCGTTTATTCGTTCGGTTTCTCTTACTTTGACCAGGAAGGTATGGTCGGTGGTGACATCATCAATGCTGGTTACCGTCGTCTCACAGCTCGTGCCAACACAGAGATCGTGCTCTGGAAGGAGAACGACATGGATATCCTCAAGATAGGTGAGAACTTCACATATTCTAATTCTCGCAATAAGTCGGTTGCCGATGGCAATATCTACTGGAACGACCTTCACAATGCCCTCGTTGCATTGCCATTCATGCCAGTATATTGGGATAAGTCGCCAGATCCTAACAAGTTTGCTCCAAACCTCGATGGCTATGAGTTCTCGCTCACTAACCCAATCGCTTCGATGTACTATGGACGCAACAACCAGTGGGGCAAGGGCAACAACATCGCAGGCAACGCATACGCTGAACTCCAGCCTATCAAGAACCTCAAGATCCGCACGGCTCTCGGTGTCAACGCATGGTGGAGCTATAGCCGCAGCTACGATCCAAAATGGCAGCTCGGTGCGCAGGCAGTCAATACTTATGACAACACTTCAATGAGCAACTCAATGGGTGCAAGCCTCACTTGGACCAATACTGCTACTTATCATTTCGACATCCAGGATCACTCATTTGACGTGCTCATCGGTTCGGAAATGATGAAGAACAAGCTCAACTGGACTCTCTCTGCCAACAAGCAGATGAACCTCTTCGGCAAGCCTGAATATGGCTATCTCAACAACTGTAAGCCAGAAAACCTTTCACAGATCGCTGCAAGCGGTGCTGACTGGGCTGCACAGGGTGGTGGCCTGATGTCATACATGGGTCGTATCTCATACAACTATGCTGGCCGTTACATGGCTGACTTCACTATCCGTCGTGATGGTTCTTCAAACTTCTCAAAGGATAACCGCTGGGGTACATTCCCTTCTGTATCGGCAGGTTGGAACTTCTCTGAAGAGGCTTTCTTCGAGCCATTCAGCAATATCGTAGAATATGGTAAGTTGCGTGCAAGCTGGGGTCAGAACGGTAACCAGTCGATCGACAACTTCATCTACAACTCTAACATCGGCTACCTTAACATGGGTTACTTCTTTGATGGCAATAACAAGAACGTCTCATCTGATGCTACTGCTCCTACCAAGGTGCCTAACAAGGATGTGACTTGGGAAACTTCAGAGCAGCTCAACTTAGGTCTTGACCTCCGCTTCCTCCAGTCTCGTCTCGGCGTGAACTTCGACTGGTACAAAAAGACAACCAAGGACTGGCTCGTTGTTGCTCCTATACAGGGTACTGCAGGTGCAGGCGCTCCTTGGGTCAATGGTGGTGACGTTGAGAACTCTGGTATCGAGTTTGCAATCAACTGGAATGACCATATCTCTGACTTCAAGTATGGCGTGACTGTGACTGGTGCTCACAACAAGAATGAAGTTACCCGTCTTGCCAATGCTGAAGGTATCATGAAGGGTGTCGACCACGTATTGGCACAGGGTACTACTTACGTATCTCGCGTCGAGGTTGGCAAGCCTATCGGTTTCTTCTATGGTTACAAGACCGACGGCGTGCTCCAGAACCAGACAGAGGTTGATGCTTACAACGCACAGGCAAAGCAGTACTCGGGCAACCAGGATGCAGTATATTACAAGGGTCTTCGTCCTGGTGACATGCGCTATCAGGATCTCAACAAGGATGGTGTGATCAACGACGAGGATAAGACCATGATCGGCAAGCCACAGCCAGACTTCGAGCTCGGTCTTGCTCTCAATGCTGAATACAAGGGCGTATATGTTGATATCAACATGTCAGGTAAGTTCGGTCAGCAGGTAATGCGTTCTTATCGTCTTTTCGCTGACAAGTACAAGCAGAACCACACTACAGAGGTCTTCGGACGCTGGCATGGTGAAGGCACTTCTAACCGCCTCCCACGTCTCAGTGCCAACTCTCATGAGTGGAACGACAACATGATGTCTGACCGTTACATGTACAACACAAGCTATCTCCGCATCAACAACCTCACTATCGGTTACAACTTCAGCGAACTCTGCAAGAAGATCAACCATATCGAAGGTGCCCGCATCTATTGCAGCATGCAGAACCTTGCTACTATCACCAAGTACGATGGTATGGATCCAGACGTGGCATACTGGGGTAACGATGGTCAGAAGTGGGCTTCAGGTATCGACCTCGGTCTCTACCCACTCCCACGCACAGTGATGTTCGGTGTGAATGTGACTTTCGGTGCAACAAGCAAGAAATAAGCATTGCGCTTTCAAATTAGTAAAAACCAAAAAGTGAAATTTTGAAATGAAGACTAAATATATTCTTTCATCATTGCTGATCATGGGTGCAGGACTCACTTCTTGCAGCGACTTCCTCGATACAACCAACCTGTACGAGAAGGATATGAACAGCTACTATAACACTGAAAAGGACATCACCGAGGCTACAGCTGGTGTGTACAACGCTCTCTTCGTTGGTGGAATCTTCAGTGAGGAGCACATGGCTTCTGAACTCATGGGCGACCTTCTTCTTGGCGGTGGTGGTACCGACGACGTTGAGGCTCACGAGGTGGATGCTTTCAAGCACACCTTCGTTGATACTTACAAGGACCTTTGGGTAGGCACTTACAATGGCGCAAACCGTTGCAACACTATCATCGAGGCAGTCAGCTCGAAGGAGGGATTCACAGAGGAGTTCAAGAACAAGACTCTCGGTGAGATCTACTTCATGCGCGGCTTCCTCTATTTCACAGCTGCCAAGTTCTTCGGCGGCATGCCTCTCATCCTCACTACCGATGCTGACCGCACAGCTCCACGTGCTACGTTCGAGGAGACATTCATCCAGATCATGAGCGACATGAATGAGGGTGTCAAGCTTCTCCCTGCAATGAAGGCAAGCGAGGTTCCTGCTTCTAACTGGGGCCATGCCAACAAGTATGTTGCTGAAGCAATGCTTGCTCGTGTGTTCCTCTACTACACTGGCTATATGACCAACATCGAGGGCAAGGCTACATCGAGCGTTACACTCCTTGATGGCACTACTCTTGACAACTCAAAGGTTGCTTCTTATCTCAAGGATGTCATCGACAACAGCGGTTATGCCCTTGTTTCTGACTTCCGTAACCTCTGGCCTTATTCCCAGGTCAACAAGCAGTCGGGTACTGACGTTCTGCCTTGGGCTGCAAAGCTCGGTCTTGAGTGGGTTGGCCAGGATGGCTTCAACGGTCCACAGGGCTGCAACACAGAGACAATGTTCTCAAAGCGCTACACTACTACCGACTGGAACCGTGGTCAGCAATATACCAACCGTTTCGTCCTCTTCACAGGTGTGCGTGACGTTGCCGGTGCTCCTTTCCACCAGGGTTGGGGCTGGTGTACAGTTCATCCTGCCTTCGTAAAGAGCTGGAGCGACGATGATCCTCGCAAGTGGGGTTCAATCCTCGACCTCAACGATTCAGAGCAGGCTGTGTCTTGGAATCCAAATTCGGGTACACAGGTTACTGGCTATCTCAACAAGAAGTATCAGACACTCGCTGTCAATGGTGCTGATGGCGTGAAGGGTCTCTTCTACTATCTCTGTGGCAACTCAGGTGTAGATATGCAGACATGGCACGGACAGGACTTCATCTATATGCGTTATGCTGATGTTCTCCTCATGCACTCTGAGCTCACAGGCGATGCAACAGGCTTGAATGCCGTTCGTGCACGTGCAGGTCTGGAGCCTGTCGCTTACAGCCTCGATGCTCTCAAGGAAGAGCGTCTTCACGAGTTTGCTTTCGAGGGAATCCGCTGGTTCGACCTCGTTCGCTGGGGTGACGTTGCCAATGGCAAGAACTTCTATGGCTCTGAGTGTGACGTCATCAACGTAGGTGTTCCTGGCAAATACTCTGTAAGCTACCGCCCAGAGATCAAGGGTCTCGTTTCAATCCCAGAGTCAGAGATTGCTCTCTCAAATGGTGTCTATGAGCAAAACCCTGGCTGGTAATGCAGCAATATTATTTTCAAGTAAAAATTACAGACAACAATGAAAAAGAAATATTTCTTGACAGCTCTTGCTATCGGCTCTTTTGCCGCAGCAATGACATCTTGTGATCCGATTGAGGATCGTGATACCCTGTCAAATTCTTTTGACCCAAACAATATTGAGGTAGTGGCTACTGCCGATGTAGATGGCGGTAACAAGATTACACTTGAGATGAAGACTCCTGGTGTCATCGGCTACTGGGATTATAAGCTAGGTCAGGCATTCACAGACAAGGTGACTTTCGTCTGCCCATTCACAGGCAACCTTGAGTTCACTTTCTACTCAACAACTCCAGTCGTGAATGGTGACAACAAATTCTCGTCTGACAACCTCCCATCAAAGAGCGTGTCAATCAATGTCACCCAGCTCAACAACCGTCTCGAACCTGAATTCTATACTCTCATCGGTGATGACCTCGCTGGCAAGGTTTGGACATTCGACCACAGTTATCTCATCAATGGCGGTGAGGAAGGCTTCTGGTACATGGCTAACAACGGTGGCAAGGAGAAGTGGAACGACTGCTGGTGGAATGCCGGTGGTACTTGCTGCCCTCCGCCTGATCAGTATGGTGCCTTGAAGTTCGATCTTGATGGCGGCATGAAGGTTTATCACTACGCAGAGGTAGAGGATGCAAATCCTGATGCAACAGCCAACTTCTCATTCTCTGATAAGAACACCAAGATTGCTATCCCATTTGAGGCAATGATCGGTACAAACGAAGGACGCTCAAGCGCAAACGACGTTTATGATATCATTGAGCTCTCTGACAATCGTCTTATCCTCTATTGTCAGGAAACAAAGGCAGGAGACAGCGGCTGGACCTGGGTAATGAAGCCTCTTAATTAATTAATGAGTCCACTTGTTAAAGTGGACTCATTAATTTTAATAAGTGTACTCATTAATGATGAAAAATATGAGTGTTATAGCAATAGCACTTTCTGGACTTATGAGCATTTGCTCTTGTGGAGGAAGTGGTGAAAGCAATGACGATCCTGTCATCAGCCTGTCAGTGTCGCCCGAGAGTCTGTCTTTCGGAGCACAAGGAGGCGAGCAGACCCTTTCTCTCTCGGCTTCTTCCGATTGGGCAGTGTTCCCTTCCAACAATGAATCCTGGATAAGCATCAAGCCGTCGAGCGGCACCACTGCCAGTGCTTCGGTCATGGTCACGGTTGATGCAAACGAAGAATACGAGAGCCGTGAGGGTGAAGTCACAGTGAAGTGCGGCAAGGAACGCCGTTATGTCAAGGTCTCACAGGCTGCTGCCGAACGTCCTGCCGTGGAATTCACTTGTCCGCTTGAGGGCTATCAGCTGTCATGGAACGATGAATTTGAAGAGGGAACAGAACTCGACGGAAATAAATGGATACATGAAGTGAAGGGTTCGGGATGGGTCAACAACGAACTCCAGAACTATGTCAACCATCTGAGTCCAGAAGGTCGCGAGGTGTCGGACATCAAGGATGGCAAGCTTCGCATTCATTGCTTTAAGGAAAATGGCAAAATCTATTCTGCCCGCGTCTATGGCAACCATAGCAAGGGCTGGAAATATGGATATGTCGAGGCTCGCATCAAGCTGCCAAAGGGCAAGGGCACATGGCCTGCATTCTGGATGATGCCTGTCAACTTTAAGTCATGGCCAGAGGATGGTGAGATAGATATCATGGAAGAGGTGGGCTATCACCCTGATTATGTATCTTCGAGCCTCCATGCCACTGGTCATGTCCACTCTAATGGCACGCAGGTCACCAAGGAAGTCAAATGTGAAGGCGCTGAAGGTGAGTTCCATGTCTATGGCATGGAGTGGACCAAGGATTATTTCCAGTTCTATGTCGATGGCAAGAAGACTCTCTATTATGCCAATCCAGGTACCGGAAAGGTCGATTGGCCTTACGATGCTCCATTCTACGTGATCCTGAATCTCGCATGGGGTGGAAGCTGGGGAGGAAGCCAGGGCGTTGACGAGAATGCTCTTCCTGTCACCATGGAAGTAGATTGGGTCCGCGTATGGCAGAAATGATTGCATTGCTTTTTTATCCAAACAACATAATGACTATTGATTATTGATATGAAAATAACGAAATTTTTTTCAACAGTTGTTTTGCTGGCTTTATTGGGCACTGTTTCCTGTTCTTGTCCTTCGTCTCAGTCTTCTGATTCTCGGGCCGACGACATTGAGGCTCGTATTGACGATGTGATGAGCAAGATGACTCTGCACGAGAAGATTGGGGTGATACATGCCCAGTCGAAGTTCTCGTCGGCAGGTGTGCCTCGTCTCGGTATTCCTGAACTTTGGTGTACCGATGGTCCTCACGGCATCCGCCCGGAAGTGCTGTGGGATGATTGGAATCAGGCTGGTTGGACCAACGACTCGTGTGTGGCTTTCCCTGCCTTGACCTGTCTTGCTGCTACTTGGAACCAGGAGCTCGGTCTTCTCTATGGCAAGAGCATAGGCGAGGAGGCTCGCTATCGCAACAAGGCTGTGCTTCTCGGTCCTGGTGTCAACATCTGCCGCACTCCTCTCAACGGACGCAGCTTTGAGTACCTTGGTGAAGACCCATATCTCTCTGGCCGTATGGCAGTGGGCTATGTCAAGGGTGTGCAGAGCAATGGCGTGGCTGTCTGTGTCAAGCATTATGCACTGAACAACAACGAGGTGGACCGTTATACTACCAATGCCATTGCCGATGAACGTACGCTCCGCGAGATCTACCTGCCTGCATTCAAGGCTGCTGTGGTCGAGGGTGGCGCATGGAGCATCATGGGTGGCTACAATCTCTTCCGCGGTCAGCATGCTTGCCATAACGATTATCTCATGAACAAGATCCTGAAGGGCGAATGGGGCTTCGATGGTGCTGTCATTTCCGACTGGGGAGGAACACAGAGCACCGAGGAGGCTATCTTCAACAGTCTTGACCTTGAGTATGGCACATGGACCGATGGCTTGAAGATGGGTCTTACCAATGCCTACGACAACTATTACATGGCTCGTCCTTATGAGAAACTCATCGAAGAGGGCAAGGTCGGTACAAAGGAACTTGACGACAAGGTGCGTCGTGTGCTCCGTCTCATCTTCCGCACTACCGGCGACAAGAACCGTCCGTTCGGCTCTCTGTGCAGCGATGAGCACTATGCTGCTGCTCAGAAGATAGGCGAGGAGGGTATCGTGCTCCTCAAGAACGAAGGTCTCTTGCCTCTCGACCTTGAAAAGACAAAGAAGATTGCTGTAGTAGGTGAGAACGCCATCAAGATGATGACCGTGGGAGGTGGTTCGTCTTCGCTCAAGGTTCAGCATGAGATCTCGCCTCTCGACGGACTCAAGAAGCGACTGGCTGGCAAGGCTGAGGTCGTCTATGCCCGTGGATATGTGGGTGATGCTTCAGGCGAATACAATGGCGTGACAACAGGTCAGGACCTTTCTGACAACCGTCCGGCTTCTGTCATCCTTGCCGAGGCAGTCAAGGTGGCTGCTGAATCTGATGTCGTCATCTTCATCGGTGGCTTGAACAAGGCCGACCACATGGATGCTGAGGGTTCAGACCGTCTGGAGTATAGCTTGCCTTACGGACAGAATGAGGTGATTGAGGCACTTCTTGCAGCCAACAAGAACCTTATCGTGGTCAATATCTCAGGCAATGCAGTGGCTATGCCATGGGCTGACAAGGTTCCGACCATCGTTCAGGACTGGTATCTTGGCAGTGAGGCAGGCACTTCGCTCGCTTCTGTGCTGACAGGCGATGTCAATCCTTCAGGTCACCTCCCGATGACATGGTATGCTTCGCTCGAACAGAATGGCGCACATGCTCTCGGTGCTTATCCTGGTGTGAAGCGCAACGATGGCAGTGATATCACCGATCTTGAGTATAAGGAAGGTGTGTTCGTTGGCTACCGTTATGTCGAGAAAAACAATCTCAAGCCTCTCTTCCCATTCGGTCATGGACTGTCGTACACTACCTTCGAGGTCGATAATGCCAAGATCAAGACATCGGGCAGTGGCGATAGCTTCAAGGCAACAGTCACAGTCGATGTGACCAACACAGGCAAGGTTGAGGGTGCAGAGGTTGTCCAGCTCTATGTGAGCGATCTGGAATGTTCGGTCGAGCGTCCTGTCAAGGAACTCAAGGGCTTTGCCAAGGTCAATCTCAAGGCAGGCGAGAAGCAGACTCTCAGTTTCGCCCTCGACAGCGAGGCTCTGAAATTCTATGACGAGAAGGAAGGCTGGAAGGCAGAGGCAGGCAAGTTTGATGTCCTCCTCGGTGTTTCTTCTGCCGATATTCGTCAGACTGTTTCTTTCGACTACAAGTAAGCCTTTCCCCAATCAATAAATGATATATAACAACACCTTCAAATATCGAATCACCGATATTTGAAGGTGCTTTTTTTTCTGATACTTCTGTAATATTACTTTCTATTTGCCTGACAAAGATTGAGTATGAAAAATCGAATAAATGCGTAGATTCTACTCAAAACATATTACTAAAGCATCTCTATCTCTTCTACAGAAAGACCAAGGGCTTTTGCTATTTTTTCTACTGGAACATCGATTGCTTTCAATGCTCTGGCATTCTTGTAGCGTTCTTCCAGTTTGCCTTTCTGTATACCTTCCTGCATACCTTTCTGCATACCTTCCTGCAAGCCTTTCTGTATGCTTCTCTTTATGCTGTAATCCCATGCAGCCTTGTTGCTGCGGTATTCATCGAGGGCATACATATAGCGTCGCTGCTCTTCTGGCGACATGCTGTTGAACTCGGCTTGTGAGGCTACTTCCTTGAATACTGGCATTACGTCCTGAAATGCCAGTGGCTTTGTGGTCGTTTCCATATTGTACAAATTATACATCCAACAATCCAATTTTGTCTTGCAATCTTCCTCCTTCATTCCCTTGATGCAAGGAAGCTCGATGATATAGGCATTCAGCTTGTCAGAGAATACCTTATGGTTGTTCTCCTTGACGGTGAGGCGCAGCGTGCGCAGCTTCAGGCGTTCGTGGTCGTTGAGGTGGAAGTTGAGCAGGAACACTCCATATATAGCGCGAAGCTCATAATCCCAATCGTGACCATCCACCTTGCCTTTCTGACCCTGCGGTGCGATGCTGCGACTGAGGTAGTAGATCACTCGGTCGGAGAACTTTTCCTGCGGGGCATTCTGCATCTCGACAAGAAATTCTCTGTCATCTTCCGTTCTGCACAGGAGGTCATAGACGACACCTCGCTGGCTCTTGCTGTCGGGCAGCTTTTCCTTGTCAAGGAAGGTGATCTTCTCGATGGGCGACTCTGGCTGGATCAGGTCGTTGAGGAAACCAATCATGATCTTCTCAACACCAAAGATCTTCTTGAATCCGAAATCGCTCATCGGGTTGATGTACAAGATTTTTGCAAAGTTATCCAGATTTTCTGAACTTTGCAAGTTTTCTGTCTCAGAATGTGCACTTATGGCAAGTTTCTGTGGGCTTTTTTCATTTGTCTTCATGAAAAATTGTTGTTAAGTAACCAAAAAATATAAGTGAAGGTCATTTCAAATTATGAAAAGCTTGTGATGGCTGTCTCATAAGGAATGATTTCAAGCGCAAAGATAAGGATAAATATGCAAGGCACAAAGGAAAGTGTTGAAAAATCGTTGTCAGGCAATGAAAAGACACCTGCAAATACCGAATCGCCGATATTTGCAGGTGCTATCTTTGTAATTACTTTTGCCCGATTACTTCTTCACAATATATACTGCAAATGACTTTGCACCGAGATCTACTGTGAGAGTATTGCCGTTGAGGCTGAGCTCTGATTCCTGAGGAACGATCTTCTCTGGCTCGTCGAGAGTGTTCTCTGCGTCGAGGTCATCAGAGTGGAGAAGGATCTGCTTTGCGCTTTGGAGAGGCTGGTTCTTCTTCACGCCCTGGAACTGGAGGTTGAGAGTCTGTGTCTCGTTGCCAGTGTTAGCCACCTTCACGATGTAAGCGTTCATGTCCTTGTCATATACGGCACTTGCAAAGAGTCCGTTCTGGTCAGCATCGCCAGCCACTACCTTCTTGTTCATTGTGATAGGTAGGACATTCGAGCCCTTGTAGATAGCATAGAGCTGCTGCACGTAGTAAGAAACAGACTTGAACGAACGGAGGTTGTCGAACCAGATAGCGTCAGGACGCCACTGCCAGCCCTTGACATGAGCGAAGAGAGGAGCGTAGGTTGCCATGTGAACGATGTCGGCATTGCGCTCGATGCCAGTCATGTGAGCTGCCTCATAGAGAGAAGTCTCGAAGTGATTCCACTTCTTGCCCTTTCCGTGGCAAGCATATTCGCCAGCAAATACCTTTGGACCCTTGCGGTCGTAGTTGTCATAACGATGTCCGTGGCTCAGGAACCACTCCTCATTGCGGTAGTAGTGCTCGTCATAGAGATCCACCTTGAGCTCCTTCATCTTTGGCTGGAGCAGGTCGAAGTCCCATCCTTCAGAGTTAGGACCTGTAGTACCGATGAGCTTGAGGTCTGGATAAGCGGCACGGAGAGCGTCGTTGAACTTCTTCAGACGGTCGGTGAAGGCATTGTTAGGACCACCGTGAGCCTCATCATAGTCCCACTGCTCGTTACCTACGCCGAGATACTTGAGGTTGAATGGCTCTGGGTGACCCATCTCTGCACGCACCTTACCCCACTTGCTGTCGGCAGGACCGTTGGCGAACTCCACAAGGTCGAGAGCATCCTGGATATATGTGTCAAGGTCTTCGAGCGAAGCGTGAGCAGTCTTCTCGTCGCAGATCTCGTTCTGGAACTGGCAAGCCAAGCCGCAGCTGATGACGGGAAGAGGCTCGCATCCGAAGTCCTCACAGAGCTGGAAGAACTCGAAGAAGCCGAGTCCGTAGGTCTGATGATACTCAGGATAGAG
>SFEH01000045.1 GCA_004557315.1 Bacteroidales bacterium | reverse complement strand
CTTCGGTAAGAAGCAGATTATCACCTTCAACGTCTCACAGGTGATCGCGCATCTGGTTGCATGGGTTGTCGTCGCACCCGTGCTTGACATCCTCATCTACGCAGAGCCTGCAAACAAGGTATTCGTACAGGGCCTTGTGGGCGGACTTGCCAACATCGTCACAACTGCCATCGTGGGCACACTGCTTGCAGTTGCATACAATGCGGCAAAGCCTAAGGCCGGAAGCCTCAGGAAGGAAAACTGATGTAATAAGCAAATGTACAGGAGACGGTCAAGCAATGCCGATGCGAGAACCTCGTCATCGAGCGTGTGTCTTGTAGGGTGAAATTCTATTAACTGTAATCTGTAAGAACTGTAAGAAATGAGGTATTTTACTCCATTTTCATTGGTGACAGCCTTAAATCTTACAGTACTTACAGTTTACAGATGCTGGATGAGCGAGTGGTGATATATAAAAAAATAAATTTAATATATTTCTATATTAAAAATTTTGGGCGTGTGTCTTGTAGGGAGAAATTCTATAACTGTAAACTGTAAGAACTGTAAGAAATGAGTTATTTTACTCCATTTTCATTCGTGGTAGCCATAAATCTTACAGTTCTTACAGATTACAGATGCACGATTCCTCATACCTGACATCTGTAGCAGATTCTCAGCGGGTAGATGAAGAATGGGTTGCTTAACATGAAGAGTGGGTTACTGAGCCTACCGAAGCACAACATCCGGGACAACACCTGCACAAGAGGAGGGACAAATGTTTGCCACGTGCCGGAAAAGCCGTACCTTTGCGATGTGATTCAAGATAGAGTCACACTCACGAATCCGTCCGCACGCAGAGGCGTGTGAGTCCCAAGTGAGTCCCAAGTAAGTCCCAAGTAAGTCCCAAGTAAGTCCCATTTTTGGGCGGGCAAGGATGGAAGACAGAAACTTGAAGCCCCTTGGACGCTTGGGTCGCACAAGTCGATGCGGGAAAAGTGAGAACCAAAGTGTATTTCTTTTTTCCAGAACCCCTCACTGGTTTAACAAACGGGGGGAACGACTATGGCTATTCTCAATGGCATTATCAAGAAGATGACCGGCTCTGCTGGTCAGCAGCGTCAGCGCTTGAAGTGGGTCAGTACTTCGCTTTCACCTAACGAATATATCCGCAACCGCCGACTGAAATTTGCACGCTAACTTCTGCTCGATGGCAAGCATAATGTCACCGAGACAGCCTATCTTGCTGGCTTTGGCACGCCTAACGATTTCCGCGACTGCTTCCGTGCAGAATTTGGTTTGTCGCCTACCGACTTTGTGAATCAAAACAGAAACTGAGATAAAGACAAAGGAAGTTTGTCTCAAGAAACAAACCTCCTTTAACTCCCCAAAGAAACCGACAATGCCATTATCAAGGCTGACGACGTCCGCGCTTCACTACCTTGAATTCAGGTGCCACATCGGTCGAATCTTCATCGGCTGATCGAGTGCTGTAATAGCCCGACCTCTCCCAGTACATGTAATCGTCGTGATAGCATGACCAGTCGTAATAGTCGGTAATCTTGTAAAGACGGAACTTGTAATCCGAGTTCTTGAAATAACCGGAGAAATAGTCGCGGTCCATATAATACTCATAGACAGCGGTGTCGAGCTCCGAGTCGTGTGGATAGTCGAGATAGAGCACTCCATCGAGAATCTCCCAGTAGAAACGGTAGTATTGCTTCTCGTAAGGACCTTCGAGATACCAATCGACCTGCTTGCCATAGCCATGGGTCGCAAAGTCGTAGTCAGGATAGAAGACGATGTCAGAATACTCGGCATCGAACTCGAAATAGTTGCCACGATGATCTTCTATGCCATAATACATGTTCAGATCTCCTTTCCAAGAACCTGTCAGGTTGATTGAGCGCTCAACGTCTTCATCAACACAGGCTGTCATCATCATCGATGCTGCAATAGCGAGCATCATGTAATACATTTTTTTCATACTTTAATCACCATTTATTATTTAGTTTTCAGGTGCAAAGATATTGGAATTAATTAATTTTTCCAAATATTTCAGCACTGATAATGGCCAAACGCTGACAATATTCATTGAAAATGGCATTCTTATCAACAAAAGTTTGTGCATTAACATTAATTGCACTAAATTTGCACAAAATGATTGCTTAACAAATCTCAATAAGTATGAAAACATATCTTTTATCAAATTTGAAAAAACTGATGCTGTTGCCAGCCTTTACGGCAATAGTCGTTTCTTGCAACAACAGTCCTCAGGAAGAGGTTTTTGACGGATATACACTTGTTCATCAGAACGGACCTGACCTTGGCTATTCACCCAATTCCGGCGTTTCGATAATCATCGACAAGGACAAGGCTTTCAAGGACCTCAACAAGAACGGAGTGGTCGATCGATACGAAGACTGGCGCCTGTCGCCACAGGAAAGAGCAAAAGACCTTGCCGGGAAGATGCAGCCACAGGAGATTGCGGGACTGATGCTCTACAGCAGCCACCAGGCGATAAAGTCGGCTGAACTTACCGACACACAGAAGAAATTCATGCACGACGACTGCTTGCGCCATATTCTCATCACCACGGTCGAGAGTCCTGAGATTGCCGCAAGGTGGAACAACAACGCACAGGCTTTTGCCGAAAGCCTCGGACTCGGAATACCTGCCAACAACTCAAGCGACCCGCGCCATTCGGCCGACAACAACGCTGAGTTCAACGCAGGTGGCGGTGGTGCCATCTCAATGTGGCCGAACGAACTGGGTATGGGCGCTACATTTGACCCAAACATAATGCACCGCTTCGGAGAGATAGCTTCGACTGAATACCGTGCACTGGGCTTTGCCACATCGCTCTCTCCGCAGATTGACATTGCCACCGACCCACGCTGGATGAGATTCAATGGCACATACGGCGAGGATCCTCAGCTCGTGAGAGACATGGCTGTGGCTTATTGTGACGCATTCCAGACTTCAAAGGGCGAAGATGCTCTCTATGGTGCATGGGGCAAGAACAGTGTCAATGCTATGGTGAAGCACTGGCCTGGAGGCGGTCCTGGCGAAAGCGGACGAGATGCTCATTTCGGACGAGGCAAATATGCTGTCTATCCAAACAACAACATCGACCTGCAAAAGTTCTCATTCGTGGAAGGCGCGTTCAAGCTTCAGGAAGGAACAGATATGGCTTCGGCTGTGATGCCATATTACACCATCGCTTATGGTCAGAGCAAGACAAACGTTGCCAACAACTTCAACCAGGAGATCATCGGCGAACAGCTTCGCAAGGAGGTAGGCTATGAAGGTGTAGTCTGCACCGACTGGGGTGTGACAGCCGACGTGATCAATCCAGGTATCCACAGCGGAAAACCTTGGGGAGTAGAATCGCTGACCGTTGCCGAACGCCACTACATGGCTATCGTGGCAGGTGTTGACCAGTTTGGCGGCAACGATGACAAAGAGCCCGTATTGGCAGCTTTCGAGATGCTGAAGAACGAACAGGGCGAAGAGAAGATGCTGGAACGTATCCGCAGGTCGGCCGAGCGTCTTCTCCTGAACATCTTCCGTACAGGCTTGTTCGAAAACCCTTATCTGAATCCTGAAGAGACAAGCAAGATTGTCGGCAACCCAGAGTACATGGCAGCAGGCTATGATGCCCAGCTCAAGAGTATCGTGATGCTAAAGAACAACGACAACACTCTGCCTCTTAAGGACAGCAAGAAGCTGAAAGCATATATCCCTGAACGTTTTGTTCCGGGTCGGGTACAGTTCTTCTTCGGGAAGTCGGAAGACAAGACAGTCAGCCCTGTCAGCGCAGAGATAGCTGGCAAATACTTCGAGCATGCTGCCACTGCCGGTGATGCCGACATTGCCATCGTCTTCATCGACTCTCCTGCATCTGGCTGGGGCTACAAGGTGAGCGAAGCTCTCTCTGACCCAGCACTGAAGAAACAGACCATAGCAGCATACAACAAGGCTTACAATCAGAATATTCCACTCGATGCTCCTATCGATCAGATTGTCACGGAAGACGACATCTACTTCCAGCCAAAGGGCAAGAAGGTGGTTGAGCCTAAGAACGGCTACTACCCAATCAGCCTCCAGTATTCTGACTACATTGCTGAAGATGCACGCGAGGTGAGCCTGGCTGGCGGCGACCCATTTGAAGCGATAGCCAACCGCAGCTATAAGGGCAAGGGTGTGCGCACTATCAACAAGTGCGACATGGAGCTCGTGCAACAGACACGCAAGGAGATGGGCGACAAGCCAGTGATAGTGGTGGTGAACTGCGCCAACCCTCTGGTGATGAGCGAAATCGAGCCATATTGCGATGCTATACTCGTGACATTCAGTGTCCAGAACCAGGCAATACTTGACATCGTCACAGGAAAGGCCGAACCTTATGCATTGCTGCCTTTCCAGATGCCAGCCAACATGAAGACAGTGGAACTGCAAGCCGAGGACACGCCTCGCGACATGGACTGCTATGTCGATGCTTGTGGCAATGCCTATGATTTTGCCTTCGGCTTGAACTGGAGCGGCAAAATCAATGACTGGCGCGTGGAGAAATACGGCAACAATAAACATTAAGTCTTGACAACGATGGAAAAAAAGATTGTCGTCATTGTCTCGGTGATTGCTGCTATCGTCGTCATCGCCCTTTGCGGACTCCTGGGCTATGGTTATTATTACCTGATGAAGAAACCTGTGCTGCATAGCGATGTCTGGGTCTATATTGACCCGAACACCACTACTGCCAACATCTACCAGCAGCTGCAGAAGGGACAGATGACGCTCGACGAATTAGGCTATGTGCAGCTGGCACAGAAGCTGTATGAGAAGAAGGAAGGAGGCTCGCTCGACAACAACTACGGAGCATACCATCTGGAAGAAGGGATGACTGCGGCAAGGATAGTGACCCGCATACTGCGTCACCAACAGACACCAGTCAAGGTGACATTCAATGAGGCTCGTCTGGTTCCGGAACTGGCTGGCAAGATGAGCAGTAAGCTGATGTGCGACTCGGTATCGATGCTAAATGCCATGCTCGACCCAGAGTTTCTTGCGGAATGTGACACCGACAGTGCCAATGTCATCGGCATCTTCCTGCCCGACACCTATGAGGCATACTGGGACACTGCGCCCGACAGCTTCGTGAGAAAGATGCTGACAGAATACCGCAAGTTCTGGAATGACGAGCGGAATTCGAAAGCACAGGACCTTGGCATCACCCCGCAGCAGGCGACTATCATCTGCAGCATAGCCGAGGAAGAGACACAGAACCGTGCCGAGCGTGGTGTGGTGGCGCGACTTTACCTCAACCGCCTCAACATCGGAATGCCACTGCAAGCCGATCCGACCGTGAAATATGCCGTGGGTGACTTCTCGCTGCGCCGTGTGCTCAACGTACACCTTGAGAAGGATTCGCCCTACAACACCTATAAGGTGGCAGGCTTGCCTCCTGGGCCTATCCGCATGGTCGATAAGCGCACCATCGATGCACTGCTCAACAGCAAGCCACACAAATATCTGTATATGTGCGCCAAGGAAGATTTCTCGGGAACTCACAATTTTGCAACAAATTTAGGTGAGCATTTGCGAAATGCAGCTCGCTATCACGCCGCATTGAACGCATATTTGAAGAACAAAAGATAAAATCGCGGCTTTTTCTTGGACATTAGCCATAGATTATGTATCTTTGCCATTCAATAAGTTATGTATCCAAAAACAAAGTTGATTATTTAACAGACATGCCAGATATTTCAGAACGTGGCAAGCAAATGCCACTCTCGCCTATCCGCAAACTCGTGCCATTGGCAAACGCTGCCAAGGCTCGCGGAGTCAAGGTCTATCATTTGAATATCGGTCAGCCAGACCTCAACACCATGCAGGCTGGTCTTGATTCGCTCAAGCACATTGACCGTAAGATTCTCGAATATTCTCCATCGGAAGGCATCAAGCCTTTGCGCGAGAAGCTGCTCAACTACTATCACCGATTCAGGATCAACGTCGATCTTGAGGACATCATCGTTACGACAGGCGGTTCGGAGGCGGTGCTCTTTGCCTTCATGTCATGCCTCAACCCTGGCGACGAGCTGATCGTGCCAGAGCCAGCCTATGCCAACTACATGTCGTTTGCGATTGTAGCCGGTGCTACTATCAAGTCGGTGCCTACGAGCATTGACGAAGGTTTTGCCCTGCCTCCTATCGAGGAATTTGAGAAGCTCATCACTCCTCGCACCAAGGGCATCCTGATCTGCAACCCAAACAATCCGACAGGCTATCTCTATACTCAGAAGGAGATGAACCAGATACGCGACATCGTGAAGCGTCACGACCTATACCTCTTCTCCGATGAGGTGTATCGTGAGTTCATCTATACCGGTTCGCCATATATCTCTGCCATGCACCTTGAGGGCATTGAGCAGAACGTGGTGCTCATCGACTCTGTGTCAAAGCGCTACAGCGAGACTGGTATCCGCGTTGGTTCGATCGTGACAAAGAACGAGAAGGTACGACAGAACATCATGAAGTTCTGCCAGGCTCGTCTCTCTCCACCGCTCATCGGACAGATTGTTGCCGAGGCTTCGATCGATGCAGACCCTGAATATATGCTCGATTGCTACAATGAATATGTTGAGCGACGCAAGTACCTCATCGACGGACTGAACCGAATCGACGGTGTCTATTCGCCAATCCCTATGGGAGCGTTCTATACGATGGTGAAGCTGCCAGTCGATGATGCAGAAAAATTCTGTGCGTGGTGTCTTTCGGACTTTGAGTTCGAGGGCTGCACTGTCATGATGGCTCCAGGCAATGGTTTCTACGTCACTCCAGGTCTTGGCAAGAACGAGGTGCGCATGGCATACGTCTTGAACAAGGATGACCTGAAGCATGCCCTGATCGTGTTGCAGAAGGCACTGACCGTCTATCAGGCAACAATGATGAACGCGGAGGCGTGAAGGTGTTAAGATGTGAAGATGTTAAGGTGTTAAACTAATATCGACTATTTTGTCTTTTGCTCTTTACATAGCGCAACGCATACATTTTTCGAAGGGAGATGAATCCCAGCGAGTGTCACCACCTGCTATACGCATTGCCATTGCAGGCATTGCCATCGGCTTGGTGGTGATGATTTTATCGGTCGCCATTGTCATTGGATTCAAGAAAGAGATTCGCGAAAAAGCAATAGGATTTGGCGGCCATCTGCAGATTCACGCCATGGCAAACAACAAGACTTATGAGACTGTGCCTGTCTGCATAGACGACACTCTGCTCAATGCCATAGGTGGGGTCAGCGGAATCACAAGCGTGAAGCGCTACACCACGAAGCCTGCTGTCTTGAAGACCTACGATGATTTTCTTGCCATCGTGATCAAGGGAGAGGACGAAGTGACACCCGACTCCTTCTTCGGCAAGAACCTCAAAGAAGGCTCTTTGCCCGAAACAGATCGAGACATCCTTGTCTCGCAGGTCATTGCCGACAAGATGCACCTGAAGGTGGGCGACCGTGTGAGGCTCTATTTCATACGTGCCGACCAGGATGCCAATCAGTTTCAGCTGGGAGGAGACGACCTGTCGGTCAAGACTCGCCAGCTGCATATTTCAGGCATCTATTCGTCGCACTTCAACGAGTATGACAAGATGATGATTGTGGGCAGCCTTGAGATGCTGCAGGGAGTCAACAGCTGGGAAAGCGACATGGCAAGCGGATTGGAGATCAACATCACCGATTTTGCAAAGCTCGACGACCGCTACTACGACCTCATCTTTGCGGTCAACGGCTTGCACGACCGACGAGGAACAGCCTTTCACGTGCAGACCATCGAACAACTGAATCCACAGATCTTCAGCTGGCTCGACCTGCTCGACACCAATGTCTGGGTCATATTGATCCTGATGGCAACTGTCGCATCGTTCACAATGATAAGCGGATTGCTCATCATCATACTTGAGCGCACAAGCATGATTGGCGTACTGAAGTCGCTTGGTTGCTCGAACTATGAGCTGCGCAAGGTCTTTCTTTATGTCGCCACCTTCCTCATCGGCAAAGGACTTGTCATAGGCAACATCATCGGCATAGGGCTGTGCCTGATACAGCATTTCTTCCACGTCATCAAGCTCGATCCAGAGAACTATTATCTCGAATGGGTTCCTGTATCAATCAATGTCGTTGAGATCCTGTCAATCAATATCGGCACAGTAATCATAGCACTTGCCGTGCTCATACTGCCATCGGCATTGGTTGCCAATATCAGTCCTGTAAAGGCAATAGCACAAAACGGATAACCTGCAAAACAATAATAATATGAAAACGATAAAAGAACTGTACAGAATAGGCATGGGTCCTTCGAGCAGCCACACCATGGGTCCTCGCAAGGCCGCTGAAATATACTTGAGCAAACACCCTGAAGCTGCGGCTTTTGAAGTCACATTGTATGGCAGCTTGGGAGCAACGGGCAAAGGTCACATGACCGATGTAGCCATACTCGACGTGCTGAGGACAAAGACACCCGATGTGAAGATCATCTGGGAACCAAAGACTTTCCTGCCTTTCCATCCTAATGGCATGAAATATTGCGCCATTGATGCCAACGGCAATCGTTCGGACGAATGGACGGTATTTAGTGTTGGTGGCGGTGCTCTGGCTGAAGAAGGCGCGAACACTATCGAGACACCTGATGTCTATGACATGGATTCGATGACCGACATTCTGCTCTGGTGCGAAAAGACTGGCCGCAGCTACTGGGAATATGTCGAAGAATGTGAAGGTCCAGAGATATGGGATTACCTGCATGAGGTGTGGAAGGTGATGAAGGCTGCCGTGGAGCGAGGACTCGACAACGAAGGCGTGCTGCCTGGTCCGCTCAACCTTCGACGCAAGGCTTCGGCTTACTTCATCAAGGCTTCGGGCTATCAGGCCAACCTGCGTAGCCGTGGCTTGGTGTTCTCTTATGCCCTTGCCGTGAGCGAGGAGAATGCTTCGGGCGGAGTGATCGTGACAGCTCCTACCTGCGGTTCGTGCGGAGTATTGCCTGCTGTGCTCTATCACCTGCAGAAGACCCGCGAATTCAGCGAGATGCGCATTCTCCGCGCATTGGCAACAGCTGGTCTCGTGGGCAATGTGGTCAAGACCAAAGCCTCGATCTCTGGAGCCGAAGTGGGTTGTCAGGGCGAGGTAGGCGTAGCTTGCGCCATGGCTGCCGCTGCTGCCAACCAACTGTTTGGAGGCAGTCCTGCTCAGATTGAGTATTCGGCAGAGATGGGTCTGGAACACCATCTCGGAATGACTTGCGACCCTGTGTGCGGACTCGTTCAGATACCTTGCATTGAACGTAATGCCTATGCGGCCGCACGAGCTCTCGACTCAAATATTTATGCCACTTTCACCGACGGCACTCACCGTGTTTCGTTCGACAAGGTCGTTGAGGTGATGAAAGAGACCGGTCACGACTTGCCTTCACTCTACAAGGAGACAAGCGAAGGTGGCTTGGCTAAAGACTACGAGCAGATGTGAGGGTGTTAAGATGTGAAGATGTTATGATGTTAAGGTGTTAAGATGTTCTATCCTGAAAATTTTGAAACAAAACTTGGATTCGACAAGATCCGCACAATGCTGAAAGGGGCTGTATTATGTCCTTTGGGCTCGGCACGCATTGATCAGATGAAGTTCATGACCAAACGCAACGACATAGAGTATGAGCTTGCATTGGTCAAAGAGATGATCGAGATATTGCAGGAAAGCAAGACTCCGATGCCTACCGACGGGTTCTTCGACCTTACCGAACAGCTGAAGCGCCTGCGTCTGCACGGCACCTTCCTTGAAGCAGAAGACCTATTCAGCCTGCGCCGTTCGCTTGGTGCCATCATCGACCTTGTGAAGTTCTTCAACCCAAAAGAGGAGGAAGGACGCAAGACGTTTCCGCTGATGAAAGCCATCACTGCTGATGTTATGGTCTTCCCCGACCTGTGCCGCAAGATCGACCGCACCCTGACTCCTACTGGAGAAATCAAGGACAACGCATCGCCTGCTCTTGCCGATATCCGCCGGCAGCTTGCAAGCACGGTGAGCAGCATCTCGCGTCTGCTCAACAACATCTTGCGTTCGGCACAGAGCGATGGCATTGTCGATAAGGACGTGACACCGACCATGCGCGACGGACGACTCGTGATTCCTATCCTTCCGTCGAACAAGCGAAAGATACGAGGCATTGTGCATGACGAGTCGGCAACCGGAAAGACGCTCTATGTCGAGCCCGCTGAGGTGGTAGATGCCAACAACAGGATACGAGAACTTGAAGGCGAGGAACGACAGGAGATCGTCCGCATCCTCACAGCTATTGCCAACGAGATACGCCCGATGCTGCCCGACATCATGACAAGCTTCGACTTCATGGGAACAGTCGATTTCGTGCGTGCCAAGGCAAAGTTTGCCGAACGAATTGAGGCTACGGTACCACAGATGTCGAGTGACGGTTCGCTCGACTGGATTCATGCCAAGCACCCATTATTATATATAAGGTATAAGAGCGAGGGCAAGGCTGGCGACATCGTGCCTCTCGACATAATGCTCGACCGACGCAATCAGCGCATCGTGCTCATCTCTGGTCCAAATGCTGGAGGAAAGTCGGTGTGCCTTGAGACGCTCGGCCTTCTGCAATACATGCTGCAATGCGGCATCGCCATCCCTGTCGCTGCCAATTCACTCTGTACTATCTTTGACAATATCTTCATTGACATTGGCGATGAACAGAGCATTGACAACGACCTTTCGACCTACTCAAGCCATCTGCAGAACATGAAATTTTTTGTGCGCAATGCCACCAAACGCACTCTAATACTCATTGACGAGTTTGGAAGTGGCACAGAGCCACAGATTGGAGGAGCCATAGCACAGGCATTGCTCGGCAAGTTCAATGAAGCAAAGGTCAATGGCGTCATCACCACTCACTTCACCAACCTGAAGCATTTTGCCGAAGAGACTCCTGGCATTGTCAACGGAGCTATGCTCTATGACCGCAACGGACTCCGCCCTCTCTTCAAGCTTGAGATTGGTCACCCTGGCAGCTCTTTTGCCATCGAGATTGCCCACAAGATAGGTTTGCCACAGGACGTTATTGAGACTGCCAAGGAGATTGTCGGCAGCGACTATGTCAACATGGACAAGTACCTTCAGGACATCAGCCGAGACAAGCGTTACTGGGAACAGAAGCGACAGAAGATTCATCAGCAGGAGAAAGACCTCGAAGAGAAATTAGCAAAAGCCGATGAGAAGGCGAGCGAGCTGAAGAGCAAAAGGCAGGAGGTGCTCCAGAAGGCAAGAGACGAGGCTTCGGCTCTGCTGAAGGAGGCTAATGCGCGCATAGAGAGAACCATTAAGGATATCAAGGAGGCTCAAGCTGAAAAAGAAGCGACTCGCTCCATCAGAAAGAAGTTTGACGACTTCAAGGAGAAGGTGGCTGAAAAGGCAATGGCTGAAAAAGCTGGCAACAAGCAAAAGGCTGCCAAAGCGAAGACCAACAAGCAGGAAGAGGCAATGCGTCCTTTCCTTGTCGGCGACAATGTGCGTCTCAAAGGACAGACCACCATCGGACAGATAGTATCGGTCAACGGCCGTCAGTGTCAGGTGACGTTCGGTATGATAAGAAGCAACCTCGATATGTCGCGCATTGAGCACGTCAACCGCGCACAGATAAGGCAGGAAGCCCAGAACAACATGCTTGGGGGAGTACACGACCCAAGCGTTAGTGACGAGATACGCCAGCGACGCCTGAACTTCAAGCATGAGATCGACTTGCGAGGCATGCGTGCCGACGAGGCTCTATCGGCAGTGACTCTCTATATCGACGATGCCATGCTGCTCGACATCAATCAGGTGCGTATTCTTCATGGCACAGGCACAGGCGCATTGCGACAGGCAATACGCACATATCTCTCATCGCTGAAAGGTTCGGTCAATTTCCACGACGAGCATGTTCAGTTTGGAGGAGCAGGAGTGACTGTGGTCGAGATTCTATGATGCTGACAACAAAAAAAAGGGAGGATCTCGCGATCTGCCCTTTTTTTCTTCTGTAGAAGAATGTTGTATCTAATAAATGTTCTCATGCCCACGTATAAGATTTTTCAGGTTCTTTTCAGGTTGTGTTATTTAAGGTATTGTGTTATGGTTATGTATCCTTTAAGGTGCTGCAAAGATACGACCAATTTTTTTTCTATGCAAATAAAATTGTATGTTATACAACACAACAACCGATTGCACTTGCTCAAATATGCTGTATAACATATTTTTTTCGTAAAAAATAAAAGAAATTTGAGAAAAAATCGCGATATTTGCTGTCGGAACCAAAAAAAAAGATATGAGTGTAGCCGAATTTCTCAACTCTCAACATGAGACTGCCTTTTCGTTTGAGGTGCTTCCTCCCGTAAAAGGCCATAGCATCGAACAGATATACAAGACCATTGACCGTCTGCGCCAGTTCAACCCTGCATATATCAACATCACCACTCACCGCAGTGATTACATCTACCGCGAGAAAGAACCTGGCATCTACATTCGTCAGGAGGAGCGCCATCGTCCTGGCACGGTTGCAATTGCCGCTGCGATAAAGAACAAGTACAACATCCCTACAGTTCCTCACCTCATCTGCAGCGGATTCACTGCACAGGAAACCGAATACGAACTGATTGACCTGTCGTTCCTCGGCATCATGGATCTGATTCTGTTGCGTGGTGACAAGTCGAAGGAAGATGCGCGTTTCACTCCAATGCCTGGAGGACTTTCTCACGCGAGCGAACTCTGTTCATTGGTCAACAACTTCAATGCAGGCAATCTGCTCGATGGAAAGAAGCATGAGATGATCAACGACGTGCCTTTCACTTATGGCGTAGCTGGGTACCCAGAGAAGCATGAGGAGGCAATGAACCTTCAAACCGACCTCGATGCTTTGAAGAACAAGGTGGCACAGGGAGCAGGATATGTCGTTACACAGATGTTCTTCGACAATGAGAAATATTTCGATTTCGTGAAGCGATGTCGTGAGGCAGGCATCACTGTCCCTATCATCCCAGGCATCAAGCCGATAGGTTCGCTCAAGCATCTCGATGTGCTGCCGAAGACATTCCACATCGACTTCCCAGAGCCACTTGCAAAGGAACTGGCGAAATGCAAGAGCAACGATGAGGTCAAGCAAGTGGGCATTGAATGGGCTGTACTCCAGTCGAAGGAACTGAAAGCTGCCAATGTGCCAAGCATCCATTTCTACTCGATGAATGCCAGTCTTGCCATCGAAGCAATCGCCAAGCAGGTATATTGACATTGTAAAGGAGAGGATAATACTTTATAACATAAATTTGCTCATTTTTAACAAAGAATGGGCAAATTTATGTTTTATATGTCTTTTTTTTAAAAAAGTATCGACTTTCAGTGTAGATTTCCAGAATATTATGTAACTTTGCATCCAATATCAATCTAATAAATATCAATGACTTAATCTTTTGCATTATGAAGACTTTCGGTTTGTCATCAATCATACTTCTGTCATGTCTTGCCTTTGCAGGGTGTGGACAATATGAATATTATGAAGTAGCACAGAAGCCGACGCAAGAAACGGGAACTGACCGCACCTACAACACTTTCAGTTTTTCGACTGAAAGCAATGGCGTGAACGTCAACTTGAGCTATAATCTCGATGTTAAGACCAATATCTATTTTGAGCTTTTTGACGAAGAACCAGGAGAGTGGGCCGACAACGGGAAGTATTACAAGAAAGATGGTGTCACTCCTTTCTTTACAGGATTTACCGACAGCGAGGGCAAGTTCAGCGGAGCCATCGACATGCCAAGCTATGTCACCAAGCTCTATGCCTATAGCCCTGCATTCATTGCAGAGCCATTGATGGTTGCCAACACTGGTGAAATCTCTTTCCATGAACCATCATCAACTAAAGCAGAGATAGGAACTCGCGCTCCGATGGATGGAGTGACAAACAAGTCATTTATGGTATGCCCTATTTCTGAGTTAAGTGCCAGCGATGCAGCTGTATATAATGACAAGAGATGGAAAGACTGGCTTGTGACATACGATAACAAGGGACGTGTGCAGAACCGCTTCGATGGCGAGCCGAACCTTCCTCTTATCCCTCAAGATACCCTAGATAAATATATCAAGACTCATGTGGCAGTTTTCCCGAATGCCAACAGGTCAGCATATCCTTGGAATTACATCCGGCAGGCAGACCTTGAGCTTACTCAGGATGCAGAGGTGGCAGTCACCTTCGTTGGAGGCAACACATGCTGGAACAGCAGTATGGGCTACTATTACTACCCTGTGGGACAGGAGCCAAAAAGCATAGATGATGTCGATGTCATCTTGCTCTTCCCTAACACGCAGAATGGAGGCAAGACCAACAACTATGACGGCACAGCCACAATGGGTACACACAACGGTGATTGCGTGAAACTCATGTACTACCCAAACATAGCGAAGGATAGTCAGGAAGGTGCGACATACCGCTTCCCTAAAGGCTACAAGGTGGGACTGGTACTTGCAGTAAATGCATGGTCGCAAAAAATTTCAGACAAATGGAAAACTCCGAAACTTCAGCGTAGTGCCACTACTCCAATCATGAGCAGAGACAAGAATGGCAACATCCCAACTGCAAAATATAACAATGCGACTGTTCAGATTCCGATGTCGGCAGTTTATAATATTAACGGACAGGTGCTCATCTCATTTGAAGACGACTTGGACTGGGATAAGAACTACAGCGATGTCATAGTGACTTTCCAGTCTAACCCACTGGAAGCAATAGCTCCTACCCCAGAGCCTTCTTACGAGTTCATTGAAGCGACTGAATACAAAGGATTCTACGCTTTTGAGGATCAGTGGCCATCAAAAGGCGACTATGACATGAACGAT
>SFEH01000044.1 GCA_004557315.1 Bacteroidales bacterium | reverse complement strand
CCAGCCCATGCCTACCGAGAAGAAACCGATATTGCCCGCATATTGTACAACCGAGATATTTGGAATCAACTTCATCCAGTGGTCTTTTGCAGTCTCTATTCGCTTCTGATATTTAAGGAGGCTGATGTCAATGATTGTGTCTTCTTGCTGTACAACCATATCCTGTGCAGGTACATTCAGCACAGAACAAGCCATCAGTATCATGACAAGCATGATATGGCGCATTGATATTTCAGAAATACTTGACTTCATAAGTAAAACCATCTGGAGTTATTGTGAAGAAATAACACTCGCGTTCAGCAATGTGAGGGATGCCATAGAAAAGACAGTTGTCGTTGAGAGCCTGAATAAGCTCGTGACGGTGCTTGTGGCCATTGATGATGAAGCCATAGCGGAAAGTGCCAATTATGGCTTCTCTGTCTGCATCGCTGATATACCATGAAGCGATGTCTTCTGCGCTGAGCACAGGAGACTCTTTTTCCAGTCCTGGATACTGCCGCACATAGATCATGAACGGAATGGCAACATTGTTGTTGAACTGTTCGTCGCCAGGGCATGCATGCATCATGAAGACCGTATGTGTGATGCTGTCAGGATTCTGCTCATTGATCCTGAGCACATCCTTGATGTCGTCTTCAAGAAACTGGAAATCAGGAACAGGTACCGAATACTCCTGTTCTCTCGAATTGGTGTTCAAGCAGACGAGATGCAGATGTCCGATATTGAGCGAATAATTGTACGGACCAAAGATGGTCTGGTACTGGTGTTCACCAGTACCAAGGAAATCGTGGTTGCCTATCACCGTGAGCCAAGGATGTTGCAGTCTGTTGAGTTCCTTGGTCATCCATCGGTATTCTTCGCTCAGACCGAAATCGGTCAAGTCGCCACCATGGAGCACGAAGTCCAGTTCAGGATGATTGTTCAGGAAATTGACAGCTTTCCTCGTATCGTCGTAGTTGCGCTGGGTGTCGGAGATGAAAGCAAACCTGAGTGTGTCGCGTCCTATTCCCAACTGCTCAATAATCTTTGCATTCTTCTCTGTCAATTGCATTGGCACATTATCCACATTCTCGTATGGATGATACCTGAAAAGGTCGCAGCCTGTCATCAATGTCAGACTTAAGACCAACAAAATGATGCGTATAAACTTTTCCATACTGCAAAATTAATAAATTCTTTTGTAAAAAATCATTAATTTCAACGAAACATAAAATTTTTTCAACAACAAGCCTTCTGGTCATATATACATTAATTATAAAAACAGGGAGGTAACCGATGGCTACCTCCCTTGTTGTATGGTCTTGGTCGATCAAAGCATTGCCTGGGCAAGGGCTTCGAGAGCTGGGATGTCTGACTCTTTCATCCGGCTCTTGATAGTGACCAGTGGTTCCACTATCTCAATGTCCTTCATCTGTGCGAGCAGTGCATTCATTGCCTTGCCTGCTGAAGGAGCCCATGTGCCATTCTCGATGATACCTACCTTACGGTTGCGATAGCCCTTGAGGATGAGTTTGTGAAGGAAGAAGTGCATAGGAGGGAAGACATCACCGTCGTATGATGCGGCTGCAAGGACGAGCTTGCCATACTTGAACGCATCTTCAATGGCTTCTGCCATGTCGTCACGGCAAAGGTCGAATACCGAAACTTTCTTTGCCCCCTTTGCCCGAAGCATCTCTGCAATGCGTTCAGCACATTCCTTTGTGCCTCCGTGGATCGAAGCATGAGCAACGAGAATGCCTTCTGCCTCTGGCTCATAGTGACACCAGAGAGTGTAGAGACGCAATGCCTCTACCATCTTCTCGCCTTCGAGTATTGGTCCGTGCAATGGGAGGATCTTCTTGATGGTGAGAGTCGAAGCCTTCTTGAGCAATGATGCTACATTGTTGCCATACTTGCCACAGATGTTGAAGTAGTAACGGCGAGCCTCACATGCCCAGTCATCAGCATCTGCCTCATAAACGCCAAACTTGCCAAATCCGTCGGCAGAGAAAAGAACCTGCTCAGTCGATTCGTAGCTCACGATCACCTCTGGCCAGTGAACCATAGGTGCTGTGACAAAGTGGAGACAATGCTGTCCGAGGTTGAGAGTGTCGCCTTCCGTGACAGCTATCGACTTGAACTCAAGGTGCTCGAAGAACTGTCCGATGAACTGTATAGCCTTCTGCGATGCCACTACAGTAGTTTCAGGATAAGCCTTGAGGAAGATAGAAAGCGAGCCGCTGTGGTCTGGCTCAAGGTGCTGGATAACCACATAGTCAGGAGTGCGTCCAGCAAGAGCTGTCTTGAGGTTCTCCATCCACTCGTCAGTCTTGCGGATATCGACAGTATCCATCACTGCCACCTTCTCATCGAGGATGACATACGAGTTGTAGCACATGCCGTCAGGTGTGTGATACTGGCTCTCAAAGAGATCCATCTCTGCATCATCGACGCCTACGTATTTGATTGCATCAGAAATTTCCATATTTTTTATATTTATTTTTAACGATTCACACCAATAGAATTGTTGGGGCAATTCCCATCAGCAGGAAATTGTTCCATAAATTCGTGCAAAAATAACAAAAAATAGTAAATTATGCAAATTTGGCATTAAAAATGTGCTATTAGCCCATTAAATTTACTTGCTACGGCGGAAACGCTTGGTTATGGCGGCATATTCGCATCGCTGGCACAAGGCTTCGGTGGCAATGTGTTTGCTGAATCCATCGTAAAGTGCCTTGGCGCGAGGTGTGTTGAGGATGTCGTCGAGTGTCTGTTCGAAGAGGTTGCCAAGGGGAATAGAGCCGTCGTGGTCGAGACAGCAAGGCACCACTGTGCCATCGACATGGATGCCTATCTGATTGCGCAATGCATAGCAGAACACCTCATCGATGTCGTATGCTTCTCGTTTCTCTTCCGGCCATTCGAACATCTGGTCGTATTCGACATAGATCTTCTCTGCAATCTTCCAGCCATCGTAGCGTTGTGTCCATTCCTCGCGTCGTATGTGCTGTCCTATCAGTTCCAATATATGGTCGTTCTGCGAGTCGAAACCTCCTTGGTTCCATAGTCGCAAGACTACGATGGTGCCGCCTGCTGCAGCCGATTTGGCGAATGACATCACCTCGTTGATATAGTCTGCCATGCTGGAGTTGCGTTCGTTGCCCTCGTGTGAATGCAGCGAAATCTGGATCTTGAAGGGTAGGGTAGTGAAGCCCTTGGAAAGCAAGGTTCCGTTGGTCGTAATCACAGTGATGAATCCTTTGTCGCGTGCCATGGCTATGAAGTCCGACAAGTGCTCATGAAGCATCGGTTCACCCATCAGGTGAAAATACAGGAACTTGATTTGCCCCTTGAGGCGATCGGTGAGAAGGTCAAACTCCTCGACAGTCATCTTGCGTTTCTGACGTTCGTTCTTCGGGCAGAAGATGCAGTTCAGATTGCAGATGTTGGTTATCTCTAAATAGGCACGGTCGATCAAAATATCATTCATTGGAAGAAAGCCACTGAGAAATGGCCAGAACGTAGTCCTGTTGTTTTCTCAGTGGCAATTCGTGATTCAATCTATGCGATTGAATGGTCGCTTATTTCTTGTATCCGCATTTAGGGCAAACACCGTTCTCGTTGAGTGCGATACCGCAGAGAGGGCAGCGGTCGATGCTTGTGTGTGATGGATACTCCTGTGTAGCTGCGTTGACACCGCTTGTGAATGTGAGTTTCACGATGTTGAGCTTGTCCTTCAAGAGGTCATAGACAATCTTGATCATGCCCTCAACAGTCATGGTCTCCTTGGTCACTACGAGACGACAGTCTGGGAATGCCTGGCAGAGGTCGGTCTTGAATGCCTCGCCCTTCATCGTGTTCTGTGGAGTGCCGTTCTTGACGCCAGTCTTCTCATAGACATCGAGGATAGCTGGAAGGAGAGGGTCGTCTTCGCGGAGCACGAGTGCGTGGTCGAAGTTCTTGAGAACGCTCCATGCCACTTTCTGAATCTCGTTGCAAGGATATGCCATGTTCACACCTGCGTTGATTGGCTCCTCTACCTCGATAGTGAGGACACCTGTGTGGCCGTGAAGATACTGTGCCTCGCCCTTGAATCCATAGAAACGGTGAGCGTACTGAAGATCTAATGTTGCAATGCTTCTCATAATAAATAAATTTTAATTGTTGATATTCTGTGATTATTCTCTTGTTTGTTTGTGCAGCAAAGTTATTGTTTTTTTTTCAACCTTGCAAGCGCAGATTCTTTCAAAAAAAGAAAAATGCAGAAATCTACTATCGTTGCGCATTTATTGTCGGCATTGCAACCAAAGAATCATCCAAAAGCGAGGAAAATCATTCGATTGTGAGGAAACGAGAGAAGCCAGTCATGTCGAAGACCTTCTTGATCTGGGGCTTCACGCCTACGAGCTTCATCTCACCTTTGCGTGAAGAGATGATCTTCTGTGCCTTGAGCACTACACGCAGTCCGCTACTGCTGATGTATTCAAGATTGCTGCAGTCGAAGACTACCTTGGTGTCCTTCTCTGCTAATATTGGGCTGATCTCATTTTCAAAATCTCCGGCGTTGATAGTATCAATACGAGCACCAGTGTTGATATTAACTTCATTGCCGTTGCGAGTTATTTCTGTAACCATATTCCTTATATTTTTAATTAATGATCTGTTGATGATTCTGATATTTCAGATATTTTTCTTGAGGGTAAGGATATTCTTTCCTTCCAGACGCTGGTAAGTCACCTCGTTCATGATGTTCTTGACGATAAAGATACCGAGACCTCCTATCTCGCGGTCTTCTGCATCGAGTGTGATGTCGGCATCTTCAACCTTTGTCGGGTCAAATTCTTCGCCCTTGTCGGTGATGGTAAATACGAGTGTATTACTGTCGCTCGAAGCCATGATGGTGATATTCTCGCCCATCTTCTTTGGGTAGGCATACAGTATGACATTGCTCACTACCTCTTCGAGTGCGAGGTTGAGATTCATTGTCGTTTCCATATCGAGTGACAATTCCTCTGCCACTTCATCGACGAACGCAGCCAACCGCTCAAGTTCAGCTATCTCGTTCTTGATTACAAGTTCTTTTTTCATAGTCTGACTATTTTTTAATGTTTATTTTTATTGTCATTATTGTAAGGTCATCGCTCTGTTCAGCTTCACCCGCATGAGCCTTGACCGTTGCAGAAATATATTCGATGAGCTGTCGAGCTTTGATGTCCTGTCGGCCTGTCAGCTCGTCGATCAGCTTGTCATCGCCATATTGGTTCTGGTCAATGTCCTCTGCCTCGGTGAGTCCGTCGGTATATAGGAAGAGAGTGAGACCGTCAATTGAGCCATAAACCTGCTGTTCGAACGGCATTCCGTCGAAGAGTCCTGCAGGGATATTTGGCAATACATCCATATAGGAAGCCTTGCCGTCATTGTCTATGATGACAGGAGGGTTGTGACCTGCATTGCAGAATGTCATGGTGCCATCAGTCATGTCAATCATCGCAACAAAGAGAGTGATGAACATTCCCGATTCGTTGCTTTCTCCCATGGTGTCGTTGATCATAGTGACGATCTCTGAAGGCTGTAGTCCCTGACCAGCTACTGTGCGGAAGAGGTTGCGGCATACTGCCATGAGCAATGAAGCTGGCACTCCCTTGCCACTTACATCACCGATGCAGAAATAGAACTTATTGTCGAGGATAAGGAAGTCATAGAGGTCTCCACCCACCTCCTTGGCTGGCACGAGCGATGCATATATGTCGATGTCGTCGCGGTCAGGATAAGGAGGGAAAATCTTTGGGATCATACCCATCTGGATGTCGTGTGCAATGTGCAGCTCACCCTCGATGCGCTCCTTCTTGGCTGTAGTCGATTTCAGTTCGTCGATGTAGTCAACCAGCGAGTGTTGCATGTTGCGGAATGCCTTGCTGAGCAATGCAACCTCGTCAACACCTCGTATGACTGGTATCTCCATGTCAAAATTGCCTTTCGCCATGACGTATGCCTGCTTTGCTAATGTCTCAAGCGGCTTTACGCGTTGGCGGATAGACAGAATGCATATCACCATCATGGCTAAGATTCCTATGACAGTCATATAGATGAGCATCCATTTCATCGAGTTCAGTCCGCTGAATATGTCACTTTCATGACACAAGAGACCAACGCACCAACCAATCTTTTCAAGAGGGGCATAGAAGACATAAGAGACTTCTTTCCCTCCAGAAAGGTCACCCTTGAGAGATTGCATACCTCGCTGGCATCCCACCATCTGTTCGCCCAGTTTGTGAATTTCTTCATTTCCTGTTGCCATATATTCGGTGAAAATGGTCTGACTGCCAAGCACGGTGGAGTCAGGGTGCACGAGATAGATGCCGCCACGTCCCAAAGCTATGGTATATGAGTTGGGATAAGGCTTCAGTTCGCCTATGATCTTCGACATCCAGTTCTGGCTGACATCGATCGAGAGCACACCTATGAAGTTTCCCTCTTGGTCGTGTATTGGACTTCCATACGAGCAGATGGTCTCGATCTGTATTTTGCCGTTGACTTCATTTTCGTAGATGTCGTTGAAAGGATCTACCCAATATGGCTTGTTGAGTAATTTTGGTATCTGGTACCAGTCCATATAAAGGTAATTATAGCTTTCGCTTCCTTCCTGTTCGACCGATATGGTTCCATCATCTTCACGACCTGCGTATGCTGAGAAATAATAGCCCTTATCGCTGAAGTAGTTTGGCTCGAAAGCTATCGAACAGCCTTTGACATTCGGGTTCTTCTCGACAATCAGACGAGCATAGGTGTACATTGAATCTGCCTGATCGGTGTGTCTCTCGATGAAGGTCATCATGTCGCTGGCGCTCTGTTCGACTGAAGTGAGCAGGTTGGTTACCCTCAATACAGTATTGTCGAGCTGGCACATAGCCATCGTTTCCGCTTCACTCTTTACCGCCTTGTGTGTAAAGTAAAAGAAGACAGAGTAGCAGATAAGGAAGACGAGCGATGCCAGCATGGCAGTGAAGACTGCCAGCTTGGCTGAAAACGATTCTCTGAACTTTTTCATTTTGTCAATCCTCCATTATTTAGTGATGTCGCTATAGGTTATCGGTCTCTTGATGAGCTGGCATTCATACAGCAACTTTGATGCCTCCTCAACTTTTTCTTTCTTGAGCTCATAGGTGGTATGGCCGTTCGTCGGGTCGGTGTTCAGTCGCAGCACTTCCTTGAGCATCATTTCCTGAATGACGCGGTTGGTCAGTATCCTGTTGTCTGCTATATACTGCATGACAATGTCGAGAGCCTCTTCCGGATGCTGCCTGCACCATTCCCAACCGCGCTGGGTAGCCTTGGCAAAACTCTCGCATTCCTCAGGATGGTCCTTGTAGAAGTCACGTGTGGTATAGACACCGTCTTCAGGAATGTCATAGTCGTGGTCGGAAAACCAATAGACTGTTTTGCCGCTAATGTCTATGTTCGACTGTCTGAGCAGGAGTAGCTCGTTATAGCTCATGGCAAGAGTGGCATCGATGGCTCCTGAAAGGAAGAGCGTCACATTGTTGGTGAAACACACAAACTCGAAGCCTTTATGGTTGCGCTGGTTGAAGATTTTGCTGAGCAGCGAGAAGCCTGCGCCCCATATTCCTACCTTGTCACCTTTATCGAGCGTCTCTGGGTTCTTGCCGTTGTATCCTACAAGCACCAATCCGCTCTGCTGGCTTGTCTGCAGAATATTTACGAGGTCAGTTCCTTGGTCGGCTGCGCATAGTGCATCGAGCAGCGGCGAGGTGGTGAACTGACATTGTCCTTCCTTGAGCAGCGTCATTGTCGAAATTGAGTTGCTTGGGAATTCGATAGTGACATCGAGCCCCTCTTCGGCATAGAAGCCCTTTTCCTTGGCAACGAAATAGCCTGCAAACTGCGCCTGGGCTGTCCATTGCGGGATAAAAGTCACTTTGTCGAGAGCCAAAGCTGTCATTGCCGAAATCATAACTACAGCAATAGCTAATAATCTTTTTATATTCATATTTATTAAAAATTTATCAATCAGATTTGTCGTTTCGCCAATTGGTAGAACAAGCCATTCTGAGCCATCAGCTCCTCGAATGTGCCTTCTTCCTTTATCTCTCCCTTATCGAGCACAATGATTCGCGAGCAGTTGCGTATCGTGCTCAGTCGGTGAGCCACTACTATGCGAGTACAGTCGAGCCGGTCGAGGTTTTCTGCCACTCGCTTCTGGCTGATGGCATCCAGTGCGCTGGTCGCCTCGTCCATTATCAGTATCGAAGGATTGGAAATAAGAGCGCGGGCGATTAGGATCGACTGCTTCTGTCCGCCGCTGAAGCCCGCATTTCCTTCGGTCACAATGGTGTGCATCTGCATTGGCATCTTCCTTATATCATCGGCTATGCCTGCCAGTTCAGCTGCACGCCATGCGTCATCGATCGTGCTTCCAGGTGCCGTGATGGTGATGTTGCTGAAGAGGTCGCCAGCAAAGAGGGTGCCGCCTTGCAGACATGACCCTATCTGACGGCGAAGGCTTGTCTTGTCGCACATCGATAGGTCGTAGTTGTCGTAGAAGACACCTCCTGCCTGAGGATGCTCAAAGCCCAACAGCAGTCGCAGCAATGTGCTCTTGCCACATCCCGAAGCTCCAACGATTGCTACATATTCGCCAGGCTGTATCTTGAGATTGAAATGTCGGAACAGCCAGTTGCTTTCCTCGCTGTAGCGGAAAGAAAGGTCACTGATCTCTATCGCGCCACTCAGATACTCAACCTGCGGAGCATCTGGTTGTGACTCTGGCACAGCAGATAGCACAGACTCCGATATCTTGAGCAATGGACTGATTTCTGCAAGTTCGGGGATGATGGCATTGACCGATTGCAATACTGACGATATCATGCCGTATGCTACCGAGAAGGCTATGAAGTCCGAGACTGCGATGTTCTCTTTGATAGCGAAAAGCCATATTATTGCAATGCCTCCAACCTGACACAGGGCAATGAGTGCTGGCATAATCTTCACCGAAAACGATGGATTGTACTTGATATGTGAGCAGTGTCTGTAGATGTCAAGCCATTTGGTATAGGCGCGTTTCTCCGATCCTGTCAGCTTGATTTTCTGTATGCCCGAGAAAATGTCGTATTCCATTCCGTCAAGCCTTGCCTTATGATCGAAAAGTTCTTTTTCCTCAATATGCAGCTGTATTGCATAGATGATGAGCAGGATGATATGGATAGCGAGCAGCATTAACGAGATCACTATCAGCTCCTTGGCATAGAAAAAGATCTGGAACACATAAACCACTGAGAACACCAAGGTGACGATGACTCCAAGGATGGCACTGTCGGCAATCGAACATAGTTCTCTGATCGATGTCACGCGTGTGGTAATCTCGCCCGATGAGTATTTCCAGAAGAACGAAGTGTCGAGCGAGATTATGCGTGCCATGACTGCATGCTGAAGAGAGATGCTGATGGAATCCTTGAGACGTATCATAAGCTTATTGCGCATTACTTCCATCATAGCAGTTCCGATCACTACACCCAAGAAAAGTGCAGCGATAGGGAACAAGGCCTGAATGATGCCGTTAGGGATCACGTTGTGGAATATCTCTTTGTTGATGAAAGGGACGAACATGCCTATGAGTGCCGCCATCGATGCTGTGAGCAGTACGGCAAAGACTGTCGAAGACGGCAGGTTGCTGGCAACGTATTTCAGCAGGTCGATGGCCTTGAGCGGCCGTGAAGGAAGGGCAGGGAAGAAGTCGAGAGCTTCTCTCTTGATATTCTTCATGAGTTCGGCATCGACATTGCGTTCCTCGCCTTTCTGGTCGATGCAGATGTAGCCGAATACCCATTTGCGAGGGAGGAAAAGCAGCATGTTGCCTTCCTTGTCCTGACCGAGTTTCGGACCTATTGCCCTATGCCACCAGTCTCCGCTCAGAGTGATGCGACGCTGCATGATATTGCGCGGTCGAAGGATGCGCTCCAGCTGCTCGTCGGGAGTGAAGAGTCCGTCGTCATCGAGGTTATAGTCGGTGACCTTCAGGTGTCTGAGCAACAGATGCAGCAGACGGTTACCCGAGCCAATAGTGTTGCCTGGGTCAATCGTGAAGCCCATGTCCTTGGCTGTGTCGCCAAACACCTCCCTCAGTGCCTGGGTCTCGCGGTCGCGTCGTTTGCTTATCTGGTCGTCAAATATCATTTGTCATCAATTCCTTATATATACCATTCATTGCTATCAGCTCGTCGTGTGTGCCTCGTTCGGCTATGCAGCCATGATCCATGACTATAATCTCGTCACAGTCTCTCACTGTGCTCAGTCGATGAGCGATGACTATAGTAGAGGCTCCGCATTGCCTGATGTTCTCCATCACCTCACGCTCCATCACTGTGTCGAGTGCACTGGTCGCCTCATCAAGCACGAGAAGCACTGGCTCGCGGGCAAGTGCTGTAGCTATCTCCATGCGCTGTCGCTGACCGCCAGAGAAGTTGGCGCCACCCTTTACCACCCTGGTATTGAAACCCCGTGGACGAGAGATTATGTCGTTACGTATGCCCGCGTCGATACATGCCATGGTCATGGTGAAATCTTCGATCGAATGATCCCACATCTTGAGATTTTCGGCTATCGTATCGTCAAACAGCACTATGTTCTGGTCGATGACAGCCACCGAACTAACAAATTCTTCATGACTGATCTCGCTGCGTTTCTTGTCGTCAAACAGTATCTCTCCGCTCCATGGCTCGTACAGACCCGACACGAGCTTTGCCACAGTGCTCTTGCCACACCCCGACGCTCCTACAATAGCTATGCTCTTGCCTGGTTCGAGTGTCATTGAGAAGTCTTTTATAAGTGGTTCGTCAGTGCGTGAGTAACCGAAGGTGACATTGCGCATCTCAAGGCGACCTCGCATCTTGCTGACTCCATCACAGTTGGGTTCTGGCTCAAAGTGCTTCTCGGTTGGGTAGGCGATGACGTCATCGATGCGCTCCATCTGAGAACGGAGCTCTATAACAGTGGTCGCACCTTGCATCAGACCCATGGCTGGACGCATGAACTCGGCCATGAAACCCTGGAACGCCATCAGCATGCCGATACTGAACTCTCCAGTCAGGATGAGCAATGCTCCGAGTATGAGTACCATAGCATTGGCTACATGACTGAAGACGTAAGGGGAGAACGAACGAGCCTCGAAAGCCACCTCCTGGTTGTTGCGTCGGGCAAAATATCCCGACCAGAACTCGAAGAATCCGCGTTCAGCACCTGCTGCCTTGATGCTCTCAATGTTGTCTATACACGACATCGTAATGCCGTAAAATTTACCTTCTGTCTGCTCCATGGCTCTCGCAAGGTTGTTGCGCAGGTCATTCTCTTTCCTGACCACATAGATGTTGAGTGCTGCCGACAGCACACCCATAAGTGTTAGCAGAAGACTGTAATGAGCCATTACGATTACATAGATAACTATGAGCATTAGATTGATGGCATAGGGCGCGAGTATCTTGACCAATGTCGTGGTTATGGTCTCGTTGAGCGACTGGCGCTGTACTATATCGCCGACATAACGCTGCGAATAGAACTCCATAGGCAGGTTGAGCGCATGCCAAAGGAATCGTGTGGTGCTTTTCAATGACATACTTCCCTCGAACCTCCGTCCATAGACGTTGTCGAGCAATGCGAGCAGGAAATTGAAGATAACAAGTCCTCCCAAGCCAATGAAGAACGGCTTCGACCATTCGATGTTCTTGGCGGTGATGATGTCGTCGAGGAAGACCTGTGAGAAGAGAGGGAAGAGCAAGCCGGCAAAGGCTGTCAGAATGCCCATTATGAGCATGAAAGTGAAGGCATCGCCCACACCGCGTATGTTTTCGCGTACATAGTGCCTTATGCTTGTCTGATGCCCCTGTGGTTGGAAATCGGCTGTAGGTGTCGCGGTTATGGCTACTCCCGTATATGAACGGCTGAAATCAGCCATCGATACTGCTATGCTGCCTATGGCTGGGTCGTTGATGAAAGCCAATCCGTCCTTGAATCCCTTGAAGACCACAAAGTGGTTATGGTTCCAGTGGATGATGGCTGGAGTCATACCTTCAAGGTGACTGATATCGGCACGATAGCCATGTGCGTCGAGCCCATACAGTCGCGCTGCCAGCACTAAGTTGCGGGCATTGCTACCGTCACGCGAGATACCGCAGTCGGTGCGCAGCTGCTCGAGCGAAAGCCACTTGCCATGATATGCCAATATCATCGACAGACAGGCGGCTCCACATTCCACAGTCTCCATCTGCACCACAACCGGCACGTTCTTTACCTTGTTTTTCGTCTTCTTCATGATGCTGACTTGATGTTTTAGTGTTTGAACAGCATCTTGTAGATCGGCGTGCTGTCGGTGATGATCATCACGTTGCAGAATGACATTTCTCCCAATGTTATGTCTTGGCTCTGTTGCCTTGACCATTTGAGCCGGGTTGGGTCTATGTCGTCGGTATCTACCACAAGACGCACCTCATAGGCTGTCTCTGCAGGGAAGATCTCATCGGCAAAATTGCGTATCATCGACAGGCGGCGAGCATCTTCCTCACGCACTGGGAAGTGGTTGATGTGGGTGATGTGTCCGATTATGTAGCCGTAGTCCTCGCGGTGGAGGTCAACAGGGGTGACCTGGACTTCCTGGCCTTCTTTCAGTGAGCGCAAGTCCTCGTATTTGACATAGGTGATGAGTTCGCGGTTCTGCGAATCCAGCTTCTCTGGCACTATTTCTGCCAATGTCTCGTATGCCCTGAATGGGTCATCAATCTCCTTGTTGCTGATGAGCATGCCTTCTGTATTGGCACGGAGGGTGTCGAGTTCATCACCATGGCGCACAGTCATGATATCGTCTCCCAAATTGACGTGTGAGCCTTTCTGGACAATGATCTTTTCTACTTGTCCGTCTTGGTCGCTGGTCAATCGACTCGGGGTGTCGTGAGGAAAGACCACGGCAACCGAATTGACATGTTCGGTCACGGTGCCGAATGCAACCCATAGTACAACCACTATGCAGCACACCGACATTGCCACCTGCATGATGTAAAGCGGTGGCGTGGTTACCTTGACGTACTCTGAAATCTGACCTGGATGGTCGAGTGAGTCGAGCGATTCTTTTCTGAATATGTTCATCCTCCTGTTATTTCATTTAGTTCTTCCATCGTCAGTTCCCTGAACCCTTCATCTTTTGGTTTCTGCTCTTTAGGACTGTCGATGTTGGCCTTATTTTCTGTCATATTAGTTTAGTAATTTGCGCAAAGATATGAAAAAAAACAAAATGATGTCGTGAATTGCCCCAATTTTTAGACAATTATTGGTAAAAAGCGTGAATAATTGCAATATTAAGTGAGAAAAAATAGAAAAAAGCGAAAAATTAATTACCTTTGCCTGCATGATAATAATAATATTATTTAAAAATATTTCTTATGTTAACAATATCTGAAATTGGTGACCGCCTGCAACAGGATCTCACGCGTCAGATCAGCAAAAGCGGACTGATGTTCCGTCTGTTCTGGAGAGTCAAGACCATTGAGTCAATAAGGCATAAGATGCGCATCAAGGGAGATTCGTATTTAAAAGGCAAGGCGAAGATGCAGGACATCATCGGACTGCGTATCGTAGTCTATTTCCCTGACGATGTTGAGGTGCTTTCTACCTATTTCGGCTGTGGCGATGTGGTGAAAGAGAGCATCGACACTCCCGATGATTCAACATTCCGTCCGCAGCGTCTCAATATCACCCGCATTCTACCAGAGGAATACATCGATGACTTCCGCAATGCATTGCCTCAGGAATATGCCGATGTCATCGATTCGACTTATGAAATACAGATTCGCACCATTTTCTCCGAAGGTTGGCATGAGGTTGAGCATGACCTTCGTTACAAGTGCAAAGAAGACTGGGTAGGGTATGAGTCTCAATCGCGTGTCCTCAATGGAGTCATCGCTACGCTCGAGACAGCAGAGTGGAGCATGACATCATTGTTCCAAAGCATGGCGCACGAGAATCTGACCCGAGGCAATTACTCTTCTCTGCTCCGCAACAAGATGCGCATCCGCCTGAAATCCGAGAATTTCTCTCAGCCTGTCGCCGATTATCTGTCTCTTCATCCTGATGTCATGCGTCGTTTCGTCGATTCCGACCGTATGGTAATCCTCCTGACGCTCATCATCCACGACCGTCAGCTGCCTCTGACCTACGACAACGTCCTCTTCCTCGTCAACCGTCTCGAACTGGGCGACTCAGGTCTCCAGGCTCTTGAGGATCCTCAGACCCAAGAGAATCTCGATCTGCTGCTGGAGAGCTGATAGGGCACTGTGAAGAAGAATAGTAGAATTTCGGTGCAATCGACAAACATACAGATTGATGGAGCGACGATGTACAGGATTTTTGAAAAGAATGCGAAACTTGGAATCACAAGGCTCAACTGTCTTGTTCATATAAGGAGATACTTCTATAAGTAACGAATATCTTTATGTTTAAAAATTAAAGTTTAAAAACATCTGTCACTGTCACCAGTGCATCTTAAAATCTTGTATATCAATAGATAACAATACACAATTGGTGACAGACGATAAAAAAATAGGGCTAAAGTCCCATAAAATAGGGGACTTTCGTTGTTTATTCCTATGGTTTTTATGTCCATTTTCTTGCATTTACTTTTCCATGCCTTTGAAACAGTTGTTCCAAAGGCATGACACACTTGTTTCATACCGATGAAACAAGTGTGTCAATGCATAGACGATAAACCAATGTTGATAATGAGATTATTGCTACACTGCGCTAAAGAAGGGTGACAGATAATTCTATCTGTCACCCTTCTGTCATCGTACGCTCGGCATGAGCATTGTCTAACGGGTGAAAGTCCCGAGTGAGCCCTAATAGCGGGAATCGCATAGCCCAAGGCAAGGGTGTCCATCGCGAGGTG
>SFEH01000185.1 GCA_004557315.1 Bacteroidales bacterium | reverse complement strand
CAATACCAACACACCCGAATATCAGGCGATGATCAATGCACCTGACGATGACTTGGTCTTCCCTGAAAGCATTGAGAACGACACCGATGACGAGGAGGTATTCAACAAGCCATTCTCCTATTCATGGCTTGAGCGCATGTTCATCCATGCCGATACGACCTGCGTCAGCGACTCCATCTCCGAAGAGATCTCCGACTCGCTATGTGCATCGTCGCCGTTCGGCAGTCGAACGCATGGTAGGCATCGGCTACAACTATTACTTTCCTATTTTCGAGGAGGCTCTGCAGCGACATGAGATGCCATCTGAGCTCAAGTATCTGGCATGCATCGAGTCAGCCCTAAAGCAGAATGCCTTCAGTCGCGCCAAGGCTGCAGGACTCTGGCAGTTCATGCCAGCAACGGGAATGATTCTCGGACTTGAGATCAACTCGTTCATCGACGAGCGATATGACCTTTACAAATCGACCGATGCAGCCTGTCGCTACCTCAAGAAGCTTTATAACATGTACGACGACTGGGCAATAGCCATAGCTGCTTACAACTGCGGCCCAGGCAATGTCAACAAGGCAATAGCCCGTTCGGGCGGAAGACACACGTTTTGGGAAATCTACAATTTCCTGCCTGCCGAAACACGATCATACGTTCCGCTATTCGTAGCTGCAACATACATCATGACCTATCACTGCGAGCATAACCTGTGCGCGACAATAGGCGAGATTCCACCACAATGCGACACCATCATGATCAATTCGATGGTGCATTTCGACCAGATAGCTAATGTGATAGGCGTGCCAGTCGAAACACTCGAGAGCATGAATCCTCAATATATACTCGACATCATCCCTGCCAGTCGCGAGAAGGCATTGTCGCTCACCCTGCCTTCCGAGAAGACTGTCGAGTTCATCGAACTGCAGGATTCGATAATGGCATTCAAGGCCGATTCGCTCTTGCCTCATAACGGCGAGATCAAAGAGATCTTCGTACGCGGAAAACGCAACTCGTATGTCCAGAGCGGAGGCAACAAGATTGGAGCCGGCAAGACGAAAGGCAAAGCCGGCAAGGGTACTGCCAGCGGCGACGTACATGTTGTGCGGAAAGGCCAGACCCTGAGCTACATTGCAAGGAAATACGGCACTACGGTCAACAAGATAAAGTCGCTCAACAACCTGAAGAGCGACAATATCAGCGTTGGGCAACATCTGAGAGTTAGGTAATATGAGAAGTCAACCTTAATACATATTGACAGATGGAAGCACAAGACAATATAAAGCCCATCACCCCCGAGGAGGAGATAATGATACAAAAGGAGTTTGAGGGACTATTGCTCGATTACTCCAACACCCGCAAGGGCGACAAGGTAGAGTTAATCACCAAGGTCTTTGAGTTTGCCAAGAAGGCACATGGCAATGACCGCCGGCGCAACGGTGACCCATATATCTGCCACCCTCTGGCAGTGGCTCGCATCGTCTCGAAAGAGATAGGCATGGGTTCGACCACCATAGCGGCAGCCCTGCTCCATGATGTTGTGAAGGAGACCAAGGTGACCAACGAGGAGATCGACGAGGCATTCGGCCTGCGCATAGGCAATCTGGTCAGAGGCATCACCAAGATCTCAGGCGGCAACGTCCGCTTCGTGACCGAAGAAACGTCCGATGAGCACCATCATGCCATCAAGAACCCGGAGGAACAGGCCGAGAATTTCCGCAACCTCCTGCTCACGATGTCGGAAGACGTGCGCGTGCTCATCGTTAAAATAGCCGACCGACTGCACAACATGCGCACGCTCAACGCCCTCTCGCAGTTCAAGCAGCGACGCATCGCCAACGAGACCCTCTATCTCTACGCACCCCTCGCCTATCGCCTGGGTTTGTTCAACATCAAGTCGGAACTTGAAGACCTGAGTCTGAAGTTCGAACATCCCGAGGAATATGAAGAGATCAAGAACCTGATCAAAGACAGCGAGGCAAGCCGCGAACGGCTGTTCACCACCTTTGCTGCTCCTATAGTGTCGATGGTCGATGCTCTCGGCCTCAAATATACGTTCAAGTATCGCATGAAGTCGATCTTCTCAATCTGGAAGAAGATGCAGACCAAGCATGTGACCTTCGAAGAGGTGTATGACCTGTTTGCCGCACGCATAGTGTTCGAACCACAGAGTCCCGAGACCGAGAAACAGGACTGCTGGCGCATCTACACGGCCATCACCAGCATCTATAAGATCCACCCCGAACGACTTCGCGACTGGATCAGCGCACCAAAGTCGAACGGCTATGAGGCATTGCACTTCACGCTCATGGGACCCGACGGACACTGGATCGAGGTGCAGATCCGAAGCAAGCGAATGGACGAGATAGCCGAACGAGGATTGGCAGCTCACTGGAAATACAAGGATGGCAACAAGGCGGCAGCCAATGCCAACATCAGGGAACTCGACAAATGGGTTCGCGACATCAAGGAGATACTCGACAATCCGGAGCCAAACGCACTCGACTTCCTCGACACCATCAAGCTCAACCTCCTGTCGCGCGAGATCTATGTGTTTACCCCTAACGGCGATCTTAAGGAACTGCCTAAAGGAGCATCAGCGCTCGACTTTGCCTTTGCCTTGCACACCAAGATCGGCATGCGCGCCCAGGCAGCCCGCATCAACCACGAGTTCGTGCCACTGAACACTATCCTCGAGAGCGGCGTGCAGGTAGAAATCATCTGTTCGGAAGAAGACACCATCAAGCCTGAATGGAAACAGATAGTCACCACGACCAAGGCAAGAAGCAAGATCCAGAGCTGGATCAACAAGCAGAGGCGCGAGAAGAGCGTCCCCGGACAGAAGAAGCTTGAGGAGTTTGTGCGCAAATGCGGCTACACCCTCAACAACGACATCATGATCAACCTGATGAAGGGATTCAAGGCCAACAGCAAGGAAGACATCTTCATCATGGTCGAGGAAGGCGAGATACCACTCAACAACAAGACGCGCAACATGCTCAACGTCAAGACCAAGGGCGGCATCCTCGGATTCCTGCATCTCAATCAGATCAACCTCAACCCACTGGCAAAGAAGAAAGACAAGCCAGAGAAGAAAGACAAGGCCGCACTGCTTTCCGAAGCTCATGCCGAAGAGGAGAGAAAGAAGGCCAACAGGACATCAACCATCGAACTCTCGGGC
>SFEH01000184.1 GCA_004557315.1 Bacteroidales bacterium | reverse complement strand
CGACGAGTTCATCCCTGTCCGCAGCGTAGCCACCAAGGGCAAGAAGGTGAGCAACTACTTCATCGAGACGATCGAGGAGATAGAGCCGACCAAGAAGCCCGAAATAGAAGAAAGTGAACCAGAAGAAGATGTAAATGATGAAACAACTGATAGCGATAATAGTAGCTCTGATAGCTTGTTCTGATATGGCAATGGCACAGGATCGACCTGTGCAGTCAGTTCTGACAGCCGATTTCGGAGGCAGTGCCGTGCGCAATACCTACCTCGCGCCCTTGCTTTACGAAGGCTCGCAGATAGGCGTGCGCTATGAGCGATGGCGCACCATGCGCAGTTTCCGCTGGACGAATCAGCAGATAATAGATGTCGAAGTGGCTGATGGCGATTCCGAGAATGGCAAGCACTCGACGACATGGTCGGGAAGGGCAATGTATCGTTATGCCATGCATCGCGACGTCAGCTATCTGCTTGGCTCTCGCCTCACTAACCTTCGTCTGTTGCTTGGCCCTTATGCAGGCATAGAGTCGGGCTTCGATTACAATCTGAAAATCGCGGGTTCCAACAATCCTGGAACTGTCCGTCTCGTAGGAAACACAGGTGTCAGCCTTGCTGCCAAATACGGCTATTCCATCATGGGCAAGCCATGCACCGTGAATTTTCAGGCGCAGATGCCTCTCATCGGTGTGGCTTTCATGCCCGAGTTCGGCGCTTCCTATTACGAGACTTTCTTGCTCGAATCCGACAACAACGTGCATTTCACGTCGCTCCACAACGAGCAGGATCTCGACCTTCGCCTTTCGACCGACATTCCCCTCGCCGTCATCCCTGGGCTTAAGAGGCTGAAGACGGTGGTGCGTCTTGGCGCATACTATCATATCGAGACAATGGACATCAACAGCATTGTCAATCGATATTCGACTATTGGTTTCAGCATTGGTTGGACTTGGAAATATCTGCCATTATGAGAAAGACTCTATTTATGATTTCTTCACTCTTCCTGCTGTGTTCTTGTCTCGACGATGACAGCGGCGTAGAGAACAACGACTATCTGGGAAATTTCGAGGCTTGCTGGACAGCCATGGACGAGCATTACTGCTTCTTCGAGGAGAAGAATGTCGATTGGGATAAGGTCTATGACTACTACAAGCCTTATTTCCGCGACTCGGTCAAGAATGTGCAGCAGGAGTTCTCGCTGCTCGGACACATGCTCTCACAGGTGCGCGACGGACACGTCAACCTCTATTCGCCTTTCAATACCGCTCGCTACTGGAAGTGGTATGAAGACTATCCTCACAATTTCGATGCTAACCTTGTGAGAGAGTATTATCTTAAGAACAATTTCTGGACAGCATCGGGCTTCAAATACACTGCTCTGAAGGATTCGGTGGCTTACGTGCGATATGAGTCGTTTGGCGTGACTCCAGGCGAAACAAACCTTGATTACCTGTTGGCAGCCGTGAGCTATTGCCGAGGATTGATCTTCGATATTCGTGACAACGGGGGAGGAGCATTGACCAATGTGCCTCTCATTGCCAGCCGCTTCACTACTGAAAAGACTTGCTACGGCTATATCCAGCACAAGACAGGCAAGGGACATAACGACTTCTCGTCGCCTGAACCTATGTTTGTCGAACCCGCCGACGATAATCGTGTTTCGTGGGATGCTGCCACACAGCCAGTTGTGGTGCTTACCAATCGTCATACCTACAGTGCTGCCAACAATTTTGTGCAGACTATGAAAGCCATTGCCGAGACAAAGACCATTGACCAGAAAGGCGTAGCTCATGAAAAGATGATTGTGATAGTGGGCGACCGAACAGGAGGCGGGGGAGGAATGCCGTTCGAGACAGTGCTTCCCAATGGCTGGGTGGTGCGTTTCTCGGCTTGCCCTATCTCCGACAACCATAAGCACTCGACAGAAAGCGGCATAGATCCCGACATTAAGGTCGATATGGATTCGGTTGTTATGTGGAACGAGCATCGAGACGAAATCATTGACTGCGCTCACGCATACATTATTAATAATACGCGAAAGACCTACGAAGATAAGGAAAATCAAAAAAACAACTGAAAAATTTGGTTTTCCCAAATATTATCCTTATCTTTGCGCCCGTCTATGTTGCAGGTGTGTTGAAATTGGTAGACAAGCCAGACTTAGGATCTGGTGCCGTGAGGCGTGTGGGTTCGAGTCCCACCACCTGTACAGAGCGAAAAGAACCAGCACGTTCAGTTATTCTTCTGAAACGTGCTGGTTCTTTTTTTTGTATCTTGTTCAGCCTTGGCTGCGATCAGAACTCCACCCTATAGCCGATGTTCGGGAAGGTCAGTGCAGTGAACTGATCCACAATCTCGTTGGTCTTCAGGTCGATGGTGTGACGTCCCACAGGCACGTTGGTGATGACGAAGTTGCCATCCAAGTCGCTCGATCCGCCTATTCCCTCCGAATCTACCAGCACTGCAACTCCAATGATCGGTTCCCCTGATGCGATATCGGCAATATGTCCGCGTATCGTCTGTGTCGATTGTGCCATGCTCACCTGCGATGCGACAGCAAGACACAATGCCATAAGCAATTGTTTCATTTTTTGACAATAGTTTTTGTTCTCAAATGTAGGGGAATAATATCAAGTAGTGAAGATATTCATTCTCCTGTTCCAAATTTCTCTTAAATTTCCTAATATTTCCAAATATTTCCAAATTCGCATGCAAAGTTATTCTGTTTTATTCACATATCTCAACTATTTTTGGCAATTTGATATTTCTTCACCTTCTTTTCTGTCAATATTCCCCAAAATGAAAAGTCTTGCTTACAATCCGATGCCCCATCTTGCCTTCACCCTTCCTCGTTTACTCGTACATCCTTCGTGATAATAATGAAAATAAATGCCTGCCGAGAAAAACTGAATTTAACGTCATAGAAAACTATTTACAATACAAAGTCAAGAACAAAACGCTTTTCTCTTTTGTATCGTACTCTTTCGTCAC
>SFEH01000043.1 GCA_004557315.1 Bacteroidales bacterium | reverse complement strand
AATCGGACAAAATTCACGCTCATACTATCATGATGCATAGTGTTCAAGCTCTTTACTGCAATTGAGATTGCCATTGAGATTGCTTGCGGATTTTAGGTATATTTTTTTCGTAACTTTGCCTTGGATTATGTACAAAAAGCCGTTACATGCTGAGAACCAATAATTATCTGCATTTTGTGAATAGTTATCTACAACTCATGTATGGGACAGGCAAGACCCCACGCCGTGCCCAAAGTGTGAAGACATCATATCGTCCACACACGACGGGAGGTCGGGGTGGGATGCAGCTTGACAGGAACCTTGTCTGCCAGCTTTCCTGACAGGCCGGCTGCAAGCTATACATGTCTTGGGGTGGAAAGGCAGATTGTCTTCGTGGGACATTCCTGACACCCATTGTTGTAAGGCTCCTGACTGATATGTATATACCAGCCTTTCAGCCTCACATCATGCATAATCCAAGACATATTGAAGGCGTTTACTCGACGCTTTGTTCTTGACACATCGAATCCAGCAAATTCTAAATGTCAAAGTCAGGACATGGCCAACGGTAGATGCTCCGGGTGTGATAGTATCTCACCACCCGACCATACAGAAGTCAAGACCAAGCCCCACGGCAGGCATAGAAATATGCAGCTGTGGAGCGGTGTGCGGCATACCCATGTCCGCACATGCTGGCAGCGACCCACGTATGGTAGGCGGTGAAGCATATCATCATATCGGCGTGGGCTCTGACGTTGTCTGTTCAACTTTGATAGGCAATTGCTGGAGCCTCGATGTGTGGGACAGACGACAGACGTTTCCACGCTTTCTTGTGTCCTTTAATTTGGGCAGGCGCATGGCCATAAATGCGACACAGCCTTGACAGCACGCTTTCAGTCTATGGGTAAAGGTTTCTCCTGAGAGAATTCACTCTCCATAGCGTGCAGCACATCTCACCTAAAGGACCTTTCTTCCATGAATCTATTCATCAAATCACGCAATGGCATTGACATCATCAATCTCGCCAATGTCGCATACCTGAAGGCTGACGGCAATTATACCGACTTCTATTTCCTTGACGGGAAAGTAAAGACCCAGCTCTCCACACTCTCTTTCTTTGACGACGCTATAACCTCCGTCTTCCTTGGGAAGAAAGTCCCATCGCCATTCTATCGTATGGGGAGAAGCTATCTCGTCAATATCAACCACATCACGTCTGTCAACCTACAGAACCTCACGCTGTCGTTCAATACCGACAAGATGCGGCCCATATCGACATCAAAAGGCAATCTGAAAGGTCTGCGCGACCATATCGTGAAGACATACGACATCTGACATCATCATCCCGCCACGACTTCTCTTCCCCGTCAGCCCCAGCTATCAACCATAGAAAAACACACTCACACACGAAACATTCATGTTCACACAGCCATCCCCCACGCTCAGACAGTGAGGGATGTTTTGTTGTATTTCTTTCTATAATTTTAAGTAAATTTGCATAACAATGTGGTATACACTAACCCATTATACATGCTGTATATCAGCCATTTATACATGCTCACGCACTTTCCATCATAGAATAACAACAAAAAACAAACAATAACCTTTTAAATTTAAAAGAACATGAACAAATCTACATTACCCGTTGCTGTCATACTTGCAGCAGCTTCAGTACCTGCGCAGGCGCAGGATGCTGTAGCGAACTACACAAAGGCGCAACTTCAGGAGGAATGCCGTTTAGCCATTATCGAGCTTGGCACTTATCCTCAAGCGGTGCAATTAGAATACGTAGGACAATTCACCGAACTGAGTAACCAAATCGAGAAACTCTCTGACGAAGCTACAGAGGAGGAACTGCAGGCGAAGGCTGCTGAACTTGACACACTCAAGAAAGCTGCCAAAGCAGCAGAACAGGCAGCTACAGAAGACTATCACAGTCTCTTAGCAGCCATAGAGGAAGAGGGAATCGCAAGAGGAAAGGCAGAGGATGCTATCAAGGATATCGTAGTACCTTCTGTAAAGGCAGACTACCAAGCTAAAATCGATGCCATTACGACAGGCTATACAGACGAGGAACTCCAGGGATTCTACAACAACCCGGAGGATGCCAAAAAGGCTCTCGACACTGTAAATGCAAATATCGATGCATATAACAAAATTGCAGAGACCGCAGCAGAGGCTGACGAGGCCGCAAAGGCTGCACAGGCTACTGCAAAGGACGAACTGCTGAAGAGCATCAGCACAGAAAAGGCTGACGCTGAGGCTGCAAAAGCAACTGTCGAAGGATATATGAACTACGACGGCAAAGGCGAAGACGTCGATGCCATCGATAATGCTATCACAGCATACGACAATCTTAAGACAGATGTCGAGACAGCTGCAGAGGAACTCAAACTGGATGAGAAGAAGGCGGAAATAGAATCTTCTATCGACACAGAGAAGAAGAATGTCAATGACGCAAAAGAACGCGCTGAAGCTGAAGCTAAAAAGGCTGCTAAGACATATTCTGAAAATGCTGTAAACAATCTCCCTGACCCATTCGACCCTATCGCTGACGACGACCCGCTGGGGGCTGAGAAAAAGGCTGTCAACGCTGCTGTCGCTGATGCAAAAGAGAAGGCCGAGGCATTAAAGGAGATTATCGTCAAGGATGAACGCACAGCTCTGGAGACAGAACTGAAGAACTTGATAAAGGCTGCGAATGACGCCCAGACGGCATACGAAACAGCTGTGAAGAACCTCGAGGCATACAATGAGGCTGTCAAATATATCGACGAGCTGCAGGCTGAATACGACAAGCAGAACCTCGATTTGCAGACTTTGAAACTCGATGGCAAGCTCAACGACGAAGTTTATAAAGACGCCAACAACAAGATGAACGAAGTCGCTGCTACCATCAACACGATGAAGCAGACAAACGAGGACAACAAGAACGCTAAGAAATATGAGAATGGCACTGACGACGAGGACTATAAGAACCTTGTCAAGACACTCAATGCTGAGGATATAGCAAAGATTGTCAAAGAGGCAGTGGACGCAACCGGCGGATACAAAGCTCTTAAGGCAGAACTGGATTCACAAAAGGATGAGGCAGCCAAGATTGATACTGACAATACGTTTATCAAAGCCGAGCTTGATGCTGCGTACAAAACTGCTAACGATGCCTTGGAGAATTATGCCAAGGGCAAGATGTCGAAGGATGAAGCGCAGAAGGCTATTGACGATTACAGCCAAGATATCGCGGACGCGAAGGCTGATGTCACGGCATACAACGAAGCCACTAAAAAACTCAACGATATACAAGAGAAACTCAACGTCAATCTGCCGGAGCTCTCAGACGACACCACTTATCCTGAAGATGATGCTGAAATTATAAAGACTCTTAAGGAACAGAAGACGACACTGCAGGCGAGTCTGGACACTGAGAAGAAGACTATAGAAGACAGCTTCCGTAAAGCTTCTCCACGCAGCATACAGGCTGCTAATGAGGCTCTTAAAAATTTCGATTCCACAGCTTTTGATACATGGAGCGCTGAAGCCATTAGTGCATCTGATAACTATAACAAGTGGGTTGTTACACAGTCGGACGTTGTGATATACAACGAGGTTATGACACAGGTGGCGAAACTCGAGAAGCAACTTGAGGGCGCAAGCAAAGACATGCTCGGATACGATGACGACAAGGCTGCCATCGACGCTCTCAAAAAAGAGCTTGAAGCTCATGGCGAAGGACACACTGGCTGCGCAGAGAACTACAGCAAATGGACCACGGAAATCAATAGAATTTCCACGAGCATCAAAGCTCACCAGGAAGCTTACGAGGTCAACAATACAGCTTATGATAATCGTCTCGCAGAGATCAACGACCTGTACAATGACGAGTATTATAAGAAGATAACGAACAAAGATTTCAAGACTGACGCTAACACGAATATCGAAGCGGCAAGGACTCTTCTTGACCAATTCAATAGTGAGCAGACTGTAACAGTGGAAGAAAACGTTCAGGCTGTCACAGACGCGATAAACACTGCTAAGGATGTCATTGCTTCAAACTACCTGCGGGAGAAAGCAGGTACGCTATACGCTTCGCTCACGAATGCGAAAAAAGCTATTGACGCCGATGGACTTGATCCAAACGGATTCTATTCTGGCAAACTCAAAAGCTACACTGATGAGCTGAACACTCTTGCTGCTAAATACCGCGGAAACAAAGCTGCATACGGCGATATAGCATCTGAGGAAGAGGCTCTCAACACCCTCAAAGCGAACATCGAGGCTGTAGCGGGTGATGCAAAGGATAACCTTGAGGCTTACAACACACAGAAGAATAAACAGACGAGAGCAAAGAGCGAGTGGGCAAACTACTACAGCCAGGTGGGCGCACTCTACAGCGGCGAGCAGTTTGTCGGCGCACAGGATCTCTACCAGGGTCAGCTGAACGAATGCCTCCGTCTCATCAACGGCTACGACGCTCAGATTGAGGAGTGCTACAACAACGGCACATCTGTTGACTTTGGCAAGGCTACGGACGAGAACATCGGCTACGACGCTTCTATCGAGGAGAACAGAAATACAATGGAGAATGTTCTCATAGATGCAAAGGCAAACAAGGACGCTTACACCGGACAGGTTGAAGATGTCGCTACGCTGAACACATCATACGATGAAGCTGTCAAGACAATCAATATTAGAATCGCTGACACAGAGGCTGCTCTCAATAGCGCTGAGACTGATGAAGACAAACAGGCTCTCACTGAAAAGCTCGACGCTCTCAACGGCTACAAGACTGAACTTGAGGCTATCAAGACTAAGATAGACAATCTTGATACAAATGTCCTCACAAAAGTGAACAAAGGCGAATCTGAGGCTTATCAGGAAGAGTTCGACAGCGAGAAATCATCTATCAGTTCGTCTATAAATGACATTATAAACAAAGCAAAAGGTACATACGACGAAGCTGTCAAACAGCACAACGAGATTGTCAAGGCTAATTTCGAGGCTGAATACAAGACAGCGAAAGCCGCTTACAACGCTGCTGTCTATGACATCAGCAAATATGCATCATACCAGCACGCTCTCGACGCGAACGGCGTGAGCGGATATGCCGCAAGCATCGAGACTGCCAACGAGACGCTCTTCCCGTTGTACGAGGAACTGAGAGGCATCAACTCCGACTTCAACACCGCATACGGCGAGGCTGAAGGACGTTTCGATGCAGGACAGAGCTATCGTGACAAAGTGAAGGCAGTAGAGGCAAAGATTGCTGATGCTCTCGACACATTCCTCAAAGAGACACAGCAGACTGCCGACGCTAACGGCTATGCAACTGTCATCAACGATCTCGCAGAGAGATACGCAGATATTGTAGCTGACATCGAAGGCTATAACAACGAAGCTGCAATGGATCTGTTCGAGGAGAAAGAAGGCGGAAAGGTTGCAGAAATCACCGATGCTTACGATAAGAAGAAGAAAGAGAACAAGGGTCCGCAGGTCATCGACGACCTCAAGTTCGATATAAAGAACGGTGTGGAGTCTAATCTTGAGACAGCATACAGCGAGGCTGCAACGGCTGACGTTAATGCTCATATCTCTGCTGCAAACACCATCATAGCAGATTATCAGAAGAAGCTGAGTGAAGACTATCCTCTCTCTACATCTCTGGAACCTGCCATCGAGGAAGCTCAAGAGAAAGTGGAGAATGCGGAGGCCGCTCTCGCAGCATCGAAGGATGTTCCTTCCGACCACGACAACATCGTTGCTATGCTCAGTGGCATAGATACTGATCTCGCAGAAGCTGAGGAAAAAGCTAAGGTAGAACAGGCTGAGGCAGTGAAGGCTGAGGCTATTGAAAACCAGTTCAAAGCTTACGACGCTCAGATTAAGCTTATCGCTGACGGAGACGACGAGACAGGCGCACTGGGCATCAACGACTACAAGTCGCCGTTTGAGTATGCTGACAAGCTCACAGAACTCCTTGCTGCCGGCGATGCTGCTGTCGAGGCTGCTAATGATGCCAACGAAAAGGCTAAGACGCAGGGATATAATGACACCGACAGTCCGTCAAATATTGTGACTGGAACGAAGGAGGTTAAAGCATACAAGCATTATCGTACAGGGGAAATCATCTCTGTAGATAAATATAATAAACTCAGTTGGCGGGATAAATGGAAGTACGAAGAAACTACCGTTTCTGAGCCTATCTACTATCCAGGCACAGCGAAGGACTATGTCGAGGAGAAGATTGCAGAGGCACAGACTGCTCTTGACAACATAAAGAAGAAGGTTGCAGAGCTCGAGGCTACCGACGCTAAGGCTATCGTCAACGGCATGCACGACAAGGTGCAGAAGACGCTCATTCCGCTCTACAACCGCGCTGTGGCTAACGGCGGCAACGAGGAGGAATTGGCAGCTGTCTATGACGAGATTACAGACCTCCTCGCTTCTCTCACCATCACAGACGACATGACAGACGAAGAGATAGAGGCTGCCGCTTCGGAAGAGAACCAGAAGGCTGTTGATGCTCAGATAGAGTCTCTGACAAAGAGAATTGCGGCGCTCGACAATGAGCTGCAGGCTTACAACTCTCTCACTGATCAGCTCGACGCCGTAAAGGCTGAACTGGAGAAAGTGAAGGCTGGCATTGCAGAATCTGAATTTGCTGACGAACTGACCACCGCATTTGGCAGTGACATCGCAAGCATCGATGGCAAGATTTCTGAGACAGAGAAGGGTATCGATGCCGACCACGCTAACAACCGCTGCGGAAAAGATGCTGCAAAAGTCAATGAAGAAGTCATCACAAGCATCGCACAGCAGATAAAGAAACTCAGCGAAGAGATCGACGAGAAGACAAAGGAACTGCAGAAGGCTAAAGAGGATGCTGCAATCCTTGCGGCTAACGCTGAGGCGTACGATGCAGAGAAAGCGAAGCTCGAAGGTCTCACGACAACTCTCGACAGCACATGGGAGACTCTCTGCAAGGATAATGTTGACGTATGGACTGAGTTCAACGACACGAAGGACGGCATAGCAACTCAGATTACCGAGGCTCTCACAGCTCTCGAGGCTGAGAAGACTGCTGCCGATGCCGAGCCTCGCAACATCAGCACTGAGGCTGCAGAACAGGCTTACACCGAAATCGATGCCGCTATAAAGAAGATGGCGGAGGACGCTGTTAAGAGACAGAGCGAATACACCGCTCAGCTCGATGACGTAACAGGACGTATCGAAACTCTCGTTAAGGCATACGACGAACTGGAAATCTCTGACACAGCCGCTGCCGACGCTGAGGTGACCGATGCACGGCAGGCTATGGAGAAGGCAATCGCCGACCTCCAGAAAAAAGAGATTACGCCGGACAACATCGCTGACGTGGAGACTGCCGTCGCTGCCGCAGAAGAACAGCTTGATGCTCTCAAGAATCTCATTAAGGAGAAAGACTATCTGCCAGGCGATATCGACCTCTCTGGCAGCGTAGACATCGACGATATCATCTATATCCGCGACCTTGTCCTCCGCGTTAAAGACGAGGAGACTCTCTCTGAGAAGCAGGTTAAGGCTGCCGATGTCAATGAAGACGGCAGGAACACTGTTGCCGATCTCGTGATGATCAACAACATCTACGTATATGGCAACAAGTATGGAGCAGTAGCACTTCAGTCGAAGGACGCTATGAAGACAGCCGCAATGGAGTCTGGCACGCTCGGTATGCAGATATCAGCAGAGAGGATGGATATCGCTCTCAACAGCGAGATGCCATACGCCGCAATACAGATGGACATCACTGTGCCTGCCGGTGTTGTGCTGGACGAGGTATCATTCGCTGGCGCTACAGAGAACGTAATGGTAGCTACCAACCTTCTTGAGAATGGCAACTGCCGCATCGTGATGTACACCGCTGACGGCTCTGCTATGCTGATCGGCTCTGCCGACCTGCTTAACATCAAGCTCGCAGGCGAGGGCAACGGCATCGTATCTATCGACAATATCATAGCTGCCACATCGACAGGCGAGGCTCGTGAGCTCGCTGCCGTGAACGGCAACTTCACCATTGCCACTGGCATTAGTGCTATTGACACAGAGAACGAGGCAAATGGCTCAATATTCGATACTAACGGTGTCGTAAGACAGACTCTGAAGAAGGGTGTGAACATCGTTCGTGACGCTGCCGGACGCGTGAAGAAGATTCTCGTAAAGTAATCCGCTTATAAACACGTCATATGTTCATGGTCGGAGGGAGGCACTCCCTCTGACCATTAGTCAAAAAATAACAAAAACAACAGAATAATGAAAACATTAACACAAGGCATACAAACATGCAAGCGACTGATAGGTCTTATCTCGCTGCTCGCTGTCGCTGTCCTCACGTATGGTGATAACGTCACTGTGTCGATGGACGATTTCTCAATAGCTCCAGGTGAGAGACATACCGTGTCTATAAATGTCACAAATGATGTAGCCTGCGGCTCTGCTATGGGTGGAATAATTGACCTTCCTACCGGACTCATGTTTGTAAAAGACGAAGAGGATGAATACCTCGCAAAGAATGCGGTACGTTGTGACAGGAATTTCGCTTTTGAGTATGCCACATCAGAACAGAATGGAGATCTGTCTGACAACCAGATAAAATTCTCAATATATTCAGGCAACAAGCAAAGTCTGAAAGGCACAGAAGGCGCAGTATTGACATTCATTGTAGAGGCCAGTACAGAACTAGCAGAGGACTCGAAGATAAGATTGCTCAACGGACAAATCCGCGATGATGCAAACTCTGTAACACTGAATACAAGCTGTGAGGCAAATGTACACAATTCGTCATACATTGCAACAGTGATGCGACTGTCGGCTGCTGACTTCAGCCTAACGCCAAGCAAAGAGCATAATCTCGTTTTCTCTTTTGAGAAGAACAAGGACGTGACAGCCTTCCAGGCAGACATAACACTGCCAGAGGGAATGGAATTCGTAAGCATGGATGGAGATTATGTCGTATTCGACGACTCACGTCTCTCTTCAAGACACACCTACTATACAAATTTTGTTGGCGAGAGAACGTTACGCATAGTTCTCTCTGCCTCTGCAAACAAGCCTATCCAGCTTGACGAGGGTGAGTTCTTCACAGTAAGAGTTAAGGCTGGTGAGGGCCTTGGCGCATTGTCTGCTATTACAGTTTCTGGGATAGAATTTGCCCAGGCCACAGGCTCTCAGATATTCCAGAACGACTTCAGCATATCTGTTTCTAACCCAGACGTGGCTGCCAAGGCTGAGGCTGACGAGAAGATAGATGAGGTGAAATCATCATTCGAAGAGACTAAGACAGCTATCGCATCTTATGACGAGAGCGTGCAGGCAAAAGTGCAGGCAAACATAGAGGAGATAACAACAAAGCTGACAGAAATAGAGAATACTCTGGCTGATGACGTTGCAAACGGTGACGTTGCAACAAACGCTGAGACAAGAAACGCTTCTATTGCTGACGTTAACGCACAGATAGAAGCCCTCAAGAAGAAGGTTGCCGACAATCAGGCCGCTTACGAGGCTAACGAGGCGCAGCACACAGCTGACCTTACCGCTATCGCTGAGGTACAGACCGCCCTCGATAACGCGAAGGCTGAGATTGCGGAGTTAGCCGAGAGCGTGCAGACACTCGTCGCTGAGGACATCAAAGCAGCAGAGACAGCAGTTGCAGCACTCACCAACGCTGCTGAGGCATCATACACCGCAGAAACATCTGTCGCTGACGCTGAGAAACTCGCTGCCGACATCGAAGCCGCAAAGGAACAGATTGAGGCTCTGAAACAGAAAGCTACCGAAGCACAGGCGGCTTACGAAGCTAACGAGAAGCAGCACGCTGCCGACCTCGAGGCAATCGACGAGGTGCAGAAAGCTCTCGAGACTGCAAAGACAGAAATTGCTGAGATGGCAGAGAGCGTGCAGACACTCGTCGCTGAGGACATCACAGCAGCAGAGACTGCTGTTGAAGCACTCACCACCTCCGCTGAGGCGTCATACGCCGCAGGAACATCTGTCGCTGACGCTGAGAAACTCGCTGCCGACATCGAAGCCGCAAAGGCACAGATTGAGGCTCTGAAACAGAAGGCTACAGAAGCACAGGCAGCTGATGACGCTAACGAGAAGCAGCACACTGCAGACCTCGCTGCAATCGACGAGGTAAAGAAAGCTCTCGAGGCTGCAAAGACAGAGATTGCTGAGATGGCAGAGAGCGTGCAGACACTCGTCGCTGAGGACATCACAGCAGCAGAGACTGCTGTTGAAGCACTCACCACCGATGCTGAGGCGTCATACGCCGCAGGAACATCTGTCGCTGACGCTGAGAAACTCGCTGACGACATCGAAGCCGCAAAGGCACAGATTGAGGCTCTGAAAAAGAAAGCTACAGAAGCACTGGCGGCATACGACGCTAACGAGGCGCAGCACACAGCTGACCTCGCTTCTATCCAGGACGTACAGGCCAAGTTTGACGCAGTGAAAGACAAGATAAGCGGCTACGAAGAGAGCGTACGGGAACTTGTAGCTGAGGATATAGCCCGCATACAGAAGCTCATAGACGAGGCAAGCGCCGCAGCAGAGAAGTCTTACACCGAGGGAACATCTGTCGCTGACGCTGAAGTGCTGAAGGCACAGATCATGGCTATCGAGGCGCAGATAACAGCTCTCGACACAAAGGCCGCATTCGAGCAGGAGAAGGCTTACCTGAGGGGAGATATCGACGAGACAGGCAAGGTGGATATCAACGACCTCGCCATCATACGCGACCTTATCCTCGGCAAGAGCGACGCTGAAGAAATGACAGAGAAGCAGCAGCAGGCTGCCGACCTCAACGCAGATGGCAAATACTCTGTTGTTGACCTCGTTATGCTCAACAATGTCATTGTCTATGGAAATCCTGACGGCCCAGCTACCACAAACGCGAAAGACGCTACTCTTGCCGGAATGGAGAGCGGCTCTCTGACAATGCTGGTTGAGGCCGGACGCATGGACATAGCCCTCAACAGCAATATGCCATACGCTGCTATTCAGATGGACATAACTATGCCTGAGGGTATCAGCATGGACGATGTGACATTTGCCGGAACATCAGAGAAGGTGGTTATCGGGAGAAACATGCTGGAGAATGGTGTCTGCCGCATCCTGATGTACACCACAGACAATTCTGCGATACTTGATAGAGAGACAAGTCTGCTCAGCATCAAGCTCGCTGGCAATGGCGACGGCATCGTATCTATCGACAACATCATGGCAGCCACATCAAGAGGCGAAGGCCGTGAACTCGCCGCCGTGAACGGCAACTTCACTATCGTCACAGGCATCAACGCCGTTGACACTGAGAGTATGGGCGAGGCTTCTGTATTCGACACTAACGGTATCAAGAGACAGACGATGAGGAAGGGTATCAACATCGTACGTGACGCTGCCGGACGTGTGAAGAAGGTTCTCGTCAAGTAAGATGTAAGGATATATACCGCTGAAAAGTAGGTCATAATGATCATGGTCGGAGGGGAGAGATTCCCTCTGACCATTAGTCAAAAGTAACAAAAACAACAGAAAAATGAAAACAATAACACAAGGCATACAGACATGCAAGCGTCTGATGAGTATTCTCATGCTGCTCACTGTAGCCGTCCTCACATACGGTGACAACATCACTGTCTCCATGGCAGGCTTCTCCATAGCTCCGGGCGAGACACATACCGTATCGATAGATGTGACGAGCGACGTGGAGTGCGGGTCGGCTTTCGAGGGTATAATAGACCTCCCTGCCGGACTGACCATCGTGCCTACCGAGGACAATGATTATGTGACTAAGGATGCCGAGCGCTGCTCGAAGAAATTCTCCGTAGCTTCGGCCTCATCATTAGAGAACAAGAGCCTTCAGCCTAATCAGGTGAAGTTCTCACTGTACTCGTCAAACGGTGAAAACCTCGCCAACACAAGCGGCGCAGTATTGTACTTCACAGTCAGTGCCTCTGACGAACTCGCAGAGGACTCACAGATAAGGCTTATAGAGGGACTGATTAAGGGCAACGACCCAAGCAGCGCTGTGCCTTCAGTCGCTGTCAGCTGTGCTGCCGATGTCCACAACTCGATATTCGAGGCTGCAATAATAAATCTTACAGCCCAGCCGTTCTCCCTCACCCCGACAAAGGAGCACGACCTCACATTCGCTTTCGAGAAGAATAAGGAGATCGTATCATTCCAGACTGACATCACTCTGCCTGAGGGGCTGTCGTTCGTGGCATACACTGACGGAGAGTATGTAGTGTTCAACGAGGAGCGTCTGACAGAAAAACATGTCGCCGAGACTAACCTGCTGAACGACGGCAAGACACTACGCATGATACTCTATCATCCGAAAAACATGCCTGTAAAGCTTGACACAGGCGACTTCTTCACCGTGAGGGTTAAGGCCGACAATGGACTCAGCGCGAATTCTGATGTCAAGGTGTCAAACATGGAGTTTGTACAGAACAGCTCAAACGTGTTCAATCCAGCTGACTTCACCGTGACTGTGACTAACCCTGACGTAGCCGCAAAGGCTGACGCTGACAGCCAGATAAGCGAGCTGAAGAAATCATTTGATGACGTTCTGAACATCATCAAGGGATATGCTGAGAGCGTACAGAAAGAGTTGCAGACTGACATCGAGGCCATAAACGTGAAGATTGCTGCTATCGACGAGACTCTCGCTATCGACGCAGCTAACGGTGACGTCCAGGCAAACAGCGAGACAAGAGCGGCGGCCATAGCAGAAACCAAGTCACTCATCGTAGCGCTGAAGAGTAAAGCCGCTGAGGCTCAGGCTGCCTACGAGGCTGCTGAGGCACAGAAGGCTAACGAGGCACAGCACACTGCTGATCTCAATGCAATAGCTGAGGCAGAGAAGAAGCTGGCCGAGGTGAAGACTGTCATCTCCACATACGACGAGAGCGTACAGAAGGACGTAGAGGACGACATAAAGGCTGCTGACGACGCCATCGCCTCGCTGAAGGCTGCTGCCGAGGAGTCGTACAAGGCTGGCACGGCCGTGGCTGACGCTGAGAAGCTCGCAAACGCTATCGCCGACACCAAGGCACAGATAGAGGTTCTCGCACAGAAAGCCGCTGAGGCACAAGAGGCATGGGAGAATGACGAGGAGAGGAAGGCCAACGAGGCACAGCACACTGCTGACCTCGCCCGTATAGCTGAGGCAGAGAAGAAGCTGGCCGAGGTTAAGACTGTCATCTCCACATACGACGAGAGCGTACAGAAGGACGTAGAGGAGGACATAAAGGTTGCTGACGACGCCATCAATTCGCTGAAGACTGCTGCCGAGGAGTCATACAAGGCTGGCACAGCTGTGGCTGACGCTGAGAAGCTCGCAAACGCTGTCACCGACACCGAGGCACAGATAGAGGCTCTCGCTCAGAAAGCCGCCGGGATGCAGAGGGAGTATGAGGCTGCAGAGGCACAGAAGGCTAACGAGCTTCAGCACATAGCCGACCTCAACGCAATAGCCGAGACACAGGCACAGCTCGATGAGCTGTATGACACTGTCGGCAAAATGAACGGGAAGATAAAGAGGAAATATGCCCCAGCTCTGGCCGGTTTGCAGGATGGCATCAATAATCTGAGCCGACAGGCAGACGCGTCATACGAAGCTGGAACGGCTGTCGCTGACGCTGAGAAGCTGGCAGGCAACATCGCTGCTGTAAGGGCCGACATAGAAAAGCTAGCAGCAGAGATAGACGAGGCTAACAAGGCATTCGAGGCTAACGAGGCGCAGTACTGGCTCGACATTGAACTTATCAACAGCACACAGCAGAAGCTCGACGCGGTGAAGGAGAAGATTAAGGGATATGACCAGAAGGTTCAGGACATCGTCGCAGATGATGCAAGAAGCATTCAGGACCGCATCTATTACGTCTATAACGATATTGAGTATTCACACAGCGAGGGTTGCTCGATAGAGAATGCTGGAAAGCTGAGAGACGAAATCAAGGACATAGAGGCTCTCATAGCTGAGCTTGACCGCAAGGCCGCTGCCGAGCAGGAGAAGATAACGTCTGGCATAAACGGCATCACGAGCGACAACGGCTCGCAGGCAGAGATGTACGACATATACGGCCGCCGTATGCAGAACGCCAAGGGCATAGTTATCGTGAACGGAAAGAAATATGCCATCAAATAAACGGCACACACGCCGAGGGGCAGGCATTAATGATATCCCCAAGAACATGTAAGGTCCTCCCCATGGTCAGAGAGTTCTTACATATCAGGCAGGTAGAGACTTCTACCTGCCTTTATTTTTTACCATTGCTGTCCGAAATGAAAGGTGGAGCCAATACTTCTGAAGCCCTTTTCACTCTCCTCTTATTTTCTTTATGGTTATATGTGCCAAGGCTCACCCTCCCCAATTATTACTGACCGGTAAATATTCTCAACACCGTGTAATGGTTGGCTTTTCTAAAGGACAAGCCATCTTCTGAAAAAAAAGAAACGTAGCTGTCCGACATTATTGTCTGCAATAAAGTATAGGACAATAGCAATTAACGTGGAAAAGAATCGTGTCCACAGCCCTGAGGGGCTTGTTGGGCAATTGTTAATCCAATAGGCTGTCCGGCAAATCTATGAAATCTTCCAAGATTGTTTTTACCGGCACAGTAATACGCCCCAATAAAAGATCAAATATGCCGATAAGCGAATAATGACAGCGTCCTCCCTCATGCTAAGCTCTTTCCTTTTCGACGGGTGTGTGAAAGGATAATATGGAGTATCAATAGGGGGAAACATGAAAAAAAAGCCTCTCTCCGTGTAATGTTTTGCCTGTATTGTACGTCTGTATATATAGAAGCGATCCGGAAGCTGACAAAACAGATAATACAAAAATAGACAAACAAACCGAAACAGAAAGGGCAAGAAAATGAAGCAAATAATTATCACACTATTAGTCATAGCATCGTTCCTGTCAGGCTGTGGAAGCTCAACAGCAAGCATCTTCACCGATTTCAAGGACAAGCCAAACGCAGATTACGTACATGTCCCGAAAACCTTGATGAAGTTAGGCATGGCATTCGCAGGCAAGGGTGGAAACACGGGGGAGATGGATATCGCACGACATATCAGCTCGGTCAAAGTCCTGGACATGAGTGGTTGTGACGCCGCCACAAGGCGTGATTTC
>SFEH01000042.1 GCA_004557315.1 Bacteroidales bacterium | reverse complement strand
GGTTTATTATATGAAGAAGAACTGATCAGATAAAACATATCCCAGCATATCGATATATGCTGGGATTCTTTTTTGCTGTCTATTCTGTTGAATTTCCTATTTAATTATCCTTGGTTCGAGTATTTGTACTATCAATAGTATAATGATTGTTAAATATATGTGTGTCCATTCTGCTCTGAATTATGCTGTAATTGTCGATATATATGCCCAAAACACCCTCGAATCCTCACTTTTTCCTCTGAATATTTGCTTCGTACAAAAAATTGATGTATCTTTCAACCGCAAACTATTAGTTTGTCGGTAAAATATTATTGTCAAGAAAGAAATGAATATTGATAATCTTATAAGTGAATGTACTGCATACGATTTCAAGTTGATGCTTGAAGAAAAGAAACCTAAGAGTTGGCTGAAAAGTGTACGTGCTTTTGCCAATGGCTTAGGAGGTTCTCTTTTCTTTGGCATAGATAATGACGGCATAATCAAAGGACTTGTTGATGTGCAGCCCGTTTACGAAACAATCAGTATTAAGATTCGCGATTACATGGATCCTCTTCCAGATGTGGAGATTATACCACATAATGTCGAAGGGGTGCAAATCTTGCAACTTAAAGTCAATGCAGGGCATTATACTCCATATTATTATGTCGGAGATGGACAGCGTGTTGCTTTTGTCCGTATGGGTGATGAAAGCATTCCTGCTACAGATGAAGACATGAAACGTCTTGTACTTAAGGGTACTAATAGGAGTTATGACTCTTTGCAATCAAATACTTTAGTGGAGAAAAGTTCCTTCGTGATTAATGTCAGAGATAATGAGATAGTTGCTAACAATGAGGTAAGTAATGAACAAGTAGTCATTAAGCAGTCACTAAGTAGTCACCAAGTAGTCGTAAAGTTGTCACTAAGTATCCCTAAAATTGGAGATTTGCTTAAAAACATGATTACTCCTATGGCTGCTAAAGACATGAGGTATTTTTGTGGGCAAAAGGATTCAACCTATTTCAAGGCCAATGTCATAGATCCTCTTATGAAGGCGGGATTGGTTGCTATGACTCATCCGGATTCTCCTAAGAGTCCTACTCAAAAGTATTACTTAACCGATTTAGGAAAAACAGTAATAAATAATGAGACGAATATGCAAAAGACATGAGTTTTTGCATAATTGTACCGCTTAACTTATAATACAGTAAGAAATGAACATACAGATAATGCAGATTGTGGTCGATACGACCGTCGATGGGCCAGGCTGGCGCACGAGCATCTATTGTGCCGGATGCCGTCATGCGTGTCCAGGGTGTCATAATGCCGAGACATGGCCATTCGATGCGGGCACAACGATGTCGGTCGATGAGATAATGGAACAGTTGCGTGCGACAGATGGCAACATCACCTTCTCGGGTGGCGACCCGATGTATCAGGCCGAGGCTTTCACCGAGCTGGCCCGCCGCATACGCGATGAGCTGCATCGCACGATATGGTGCTACACGGGCTTCACCTTCGAGCAGGTGCTTGCCGACCCAGTGATGAGCCGTATGCTGCCATATCTCGAAGTGCTGGTCGATGGACCGTTCGTAGCAGCTCAGCGCAGTCTTGACCTTTTGTTCCGCGGAAGCAGCAACCAGAGGCTCATCGACGTGCAGAGATCGCTCAGGGAGAACAAGGTCGTGGAATATGAGTACAATCCTTATCCCACATTCTAAATAATGGTTTTAAGTCTCAAGAATAATTGAAAAAGACAAGCTAAATGACGAGCGATTTCACCCCAGTATTGACCATCACAGGTTCGGACAGCACTGGTGGAGCAGGAGTGCAGGCCGATATCAGGACGATTTCGGCACTTGGCGGCTATGCTCTCTCGGTGGTGACTGCAGTAACCGTTCAGGACACCCATGGCATCCATGCTCTCTATGAACTGCCTGTCGATATTGTGGTGGGGCAGCTCAAGGCGATAATGGACGATATGTTCCCGCGGGCCATCAAGGTGGGAATGGTGAGAGGAGTCGAGAGCATACGCGCTCTGTCGGACGAGATAGTGGCGTGCAGCAGTGTGGTGTGTGACCTCGCACTGGTCTCTTCTCGCGGTGAACGTCTGGCGAGCGATGATGAAATTGCCGTGTTCATGAACCGCATGCTGCCCCGGGTCAAGGTGCTGACGCTCAAGAGTGCTGATGCAGAGGTGCTGCTCGGCCGAAAGGTGGAGGGCATCGACGATATGACCGACATGGCGCATAGGCTCATCGCCCTTGGTCCAGAAGCCGTACTGATCAAGGGAGGTCGAGGCAGGGGCAAGATGCTCACCGACGTGCTTGTGCTCGAAGGAGCCGACGAGCCAGTCTTCTTTTCTTCGCCCAATGTCGATGGCTGGCTGCTTCATGGCATCGGAGGGACGCTGTCATCGGCCATTGCCACCTTCCTTGCCAAGGGCGAGGATGTCGAGAAGGCTGTGCGTCGGGCTCACGACTACATGCGCAACCTCGTGGTCTATTCGCTTGCCTCATCGCGCGATCGAGGCGCATTGCTCGATAAGGTGCCTGCATCGAACGTGAGCGCGCGTCATGTCGAGCTCTACAACAGCTTCCTTGCACTTGTGGCACGTTTCCATCGCCAGTCGCGCAACGTGGCTTTCTATGCCAAGGAGATGGGAATAGGAGAGAAGTATCTGCGCACCATCACCAATTCCATCACGGGCAAGTCGCCCAAGCAGGTGCTCGCCGACTATCTGATGCGCGAGATCGAACGCTCGCTCATGAGCACTACGATGACAGTTCAGGAGGTGGCATATCACTACGGATTCCAGTCGCAATCGCTCTTCAGCAAGTATTTCTTCCAACAAAGAGGATGCTCGCCATCGGACTTCAGAAACTCGCATTTTGTTTGAAAAATTATAATGTGTGGTTTGAAGAATTGGAAAAGAATTTGAATATTACGGAATAAAGTTTTGATAAATAGGAACAGTTTCTTCGCTGTTCCTATTTTTTATATCAAATTTGCGTCAAATTTTTTACACAAAAGAATTATTTTTGTTATGCAACAGAACGATCGACAGATTTTGAACCGCAACTTGGCACAGATGCTCAAGGGCGGTGTGATTATGGATGTAACAACTCCAGAGCAGGCTCGTATTGCCGAGGCTGCAGGTGCATGTGCTGTAATGGCTTTGGAACGTATTCCTGCTGATATCCGTGCTGCAGGTGGCGTGAGCCGTATGAGCGATCCAAAGATGATCAAGGGTATTCAGGAGGCTGTGAGCATTCCTGTCATGGCAAAGTGCCGTATCGGCCATTTCGTAGAGGCTCAGATTCTTGAGGCTATCGAGATCGACTATATCGATGAGAGCGAGGTGCTTTCACCAGCCGACGACGTATATCACATCAACAAGAACGAGTTCAAGGTGCCTTTCGTGTGTGGTGCAAAGGATCTCGGTGAGGCTCTTCGTCGCATTGCCGAAGGTGCTTCGATGATCCGTACCAAGGGTGAGCCTGGTACAGGCGATGTCATTCAGGCTGTTCGCCACATGCGTATGATGCAGAGCGAGATCCGTCGCCTCACATCAATGGCTGAGGACGAGCTCTATGAGGCAGCAAAGCAGTTGCGCGTGCCATTCGACCTCGTGATGTATGTGCATGAGAATGGCAAGTTGCCAGTGGTCAACTTTGCAGCAGGTGGTGTTGCTACTCCAGCTGATGCTGCTCTTATGATGCAGCTCGGTGCAGAGGGTGTGTTCGTAGGCAGCGGTATCTTCAAGAGCGGTGATCCTGCAAAGCGTGCCCAGGCTATCGTCAAGGCTGTCACCAACTATAAGGATGCCAAGATCATTGCTGAATTGAGCGAGGATCTCGGCGAGGCTATGGTAGGTATCAATGAGAGCGAGATTCAGCTTCTCATGGCTGAACGTGGTAAATAACCGGGGATAATGACAATAGCAATCTTGGCTCTGCAAGGAGCTTTTGTCGAGCATGAGCAGATGCTCAATAGCCTTGGTGTGGAGACTTTCCTTATCCGCAAGACCGAAGACTGGCAGCATCATAAGGATGGTCTCGTCATTCCTGGTGGCGAGAGCACTGCCATGCTCAAGATTATGAAGGATGAGCAGCTGCTCGAACCTATCCGCGAGGCTATTGCCAATGGCTTGCCTGTGTTCGGTACATGCGCTGGCATGATACTGCTTGCCAACAGCGTTGAGAACGAGGAACGCGAGCGTCTGGCTACGATGGACATCTTTGTGCGTCGCAATGCCTACGGACGTCAGCTCGGCAGTTTCTACACGGTAGCACCTGTCAAGGGCATTGGTGAAGATGTGCCGATGACCTTCATTCGCGCTCCTTACATCATCAGCGTGGGCAATGGGGTAGAGGTGCTCGCAACTGTCGATGGCAACATCGTGGCTGCACGTCAGAACCATCAGCTCGTCTGCTCTTTCCATCCCGAACTTAACACCGACACCCGTTTCCACCAGTATTTTGTGGAGATGGTGAAAAGTAAATAAAAGCACTTTATCAGCAAATGCATATAACCAGGGCATCTTTTGCTCTGGTTATTTTAGTATAGATTGTTGGCATAATAGTATAAAATTGCTATTAGGAGTATAAGAAACAGCGAGAAAATATCAGAATAACGACATTTTTTATAAAAAAGAGCATTATTTTGCGTGTATATATAAAAAAGTAACTATCTTCGCTCGGTAAAATAAAGCAAAAAAAGCAAAGTGATGTATGTTATTTGTTGTTTTTTGCATTACTTTTAGATCTCAATGAATCACAAAGCATAGACAATTATGAAAGCATTTATGGATGAAAACTTCCTGTTGCAGACAGAAACTGCACAAAAGTTGTATCATGAACATGCGGCAAAGATGCCAATCATCGACTATCATTGTCACCTCAGTCCGCAGATGGTGGCCGAAAACAAGCGTTTTGAGTCTATTGCTCAGATATGGCTCATGGGCGACCATTACAAGTGGCGTGCCATGCGTTCGAACGGCATCGACGAACGATATATCACTGGCAAGGACACGACCGACTGGGAGAAGTTCGAGAAGTGGGCAGAGACCGTGCCTTACACTTTCCGCAACCCTCTCTATCATTGGACACATCTTGAGCTCAAGTCGGCATTCGGTATCGATGAGACTCTCAATCCAACGAATGCACGCGCCATCTTCGACCGTTGCAACGAGATGATTGCAGGCGACGAGAAGTACTGCCCACGAGGCATGATGGCTCACTACAACGTCGAGACTGTCTGCACAACCGACGATCCTGCTGACTCGCTCGAATGGCACAAGATCGTGGCCGACGACCCTACAGCAAAGACCCGCATGCTTCCTACATGGCGTCCTGATGCAGGTATGAACATCGACGCGAAGGGATGGCCTGCATATATCGAGAAGCTATCGAGTGTGAGTGGTGTGGAGATCAGGAACTTTGCCGATCTCGTGAATGCGCTTCAGATCCGTCACGACTTCTTCGCTGCCAATGGCTGCCGCCTCTCTGACCACGGTCCTGAAGAGTTCTACGATGAGCCCTACACAGTGGCAGAGATTGATGCCATAATGAACAAGGCTCTTGCTAGCAAGGAGATCTCGGTGGTCGAGGCTCATAAGTTCAAGCATGCTTATCTGCACGAGCAGGGCATCATGGACTATAACGCAGGGTGGGCACAGCAGTATCACTATGGCGCTATCCGCAACAACAATTCGAAGATGTTTGCATCGATCGGCGCTGACACTGGATTCGACTCGATCGGTGAGTTCAATACTGCCAAGGCGATGAGCCGTTTCCTCGATGAGCTCAACAGCAAGGGCAAGCTGTCGAAGACCATACTATATAACCTCAATCCATGTGCCAATGAGGTGATTGCCACTATGATAGGTAACTTCCAGGATGGCTCGGTTCCAGGCAAGATTCAGTTCGGTTCAGGATGGTGGTTCCTCGACCAGAAGGATGGCATGGAGAAGCAGATGAATGCTCTTTCGGTTCTCGGATTGCTTTCACGCTTCGTGGGTATGCTCACCGACAGCCGTTCGTTCCTTTCATATCCACGTCATGAGTACTTCCGACGAATCCTCTGCAACCTCGTGGGCAATGACATCGAGAATGGCATCATCCCATACACTGGCTACGAGGCAGAGCGCGTCAACCAGATGATAGAAGACATAAGTTATAATAATGCCAAAGGATATTTTAATTTCTAAATAAAGGTTATAAGGTTGTAAGGTTATTAGGTTATAAGGTAGCTTCGCGCTGTCAAAGAACCTCAAAACCTCAAGACCTCAAGACCTCAAAACCTCAAAACCTCAAATAACAAAATGAGTAAGATAATAACATTGGGCGAGATCATGCTTCGCCTTTCTCCTAATGGAAACGACCGATTCATTCAGACCGACATGTTCCGCATCATCCCTGGCGGTGGTGAGGCCAATGTGGCAGTGAGCTGTGCCAACTACGGACATGAGGCTTACTTCGTGAGCAAGTTGCCAAAGCACGAGATTGGACAGATTGCTGTCAATGCTCTGCGTCGCTATGGCGTCAACACCGACTTCATTGCTCGCGGTGGCGACCGTGTCGGCTTGTATTATTGCGAGACAGGTGCGTCGATGCGCCCTTCGAAGGTCATCTACGACCGTGCTCACTCTGCCATTGCCGAGGCTAATCCTGAAGATTTCGACTTCGATGCAATCTTCAAGGGAGCTGACTGGTTCCACTGGTCAGGCATCACCCCAGCCATCTCTGACAAGGCTGCCGAGCTCACTCGTCTTGCTTGCGAGGCTGCCAAGCGCAACGGTGTGACTGTTTCAGTCGATCTCAACTTCCGCAAGAAGCTCTGGACTTCCGAGAAGGCTATCTCTATAATGCGTCCGCTCATGCAGTATGTCGATGTTTGCATCGGTAACGAGGAGGATGCTGAGCTCTGTCTCGGTTTCAAGCCTGATGCTGACGTAGAGGGCGGTGAGACCAATGCTGCTGGTTATCAGGGCATCTTCAAGCAGATGAAGGAGCAGTTCGGTTTCAAGTATGTCGTTTCTACTCTCCGTGAGTCGCTCTCGGCTACTCACAACGGATGGAAGGCTCTCATCTATGACGGCAAGGAGTTTTACGAGTCAAAACACTATGACATCAATCCTATCATCGACCGTGTGGGTGGTGGTGACTCATTCTCTGGCGGTCTCATCCATGGCCTTCTCACCAAGTCAAACCAGGGCGAGGCTCTCGAGTTTGCTGTGGCTGCTTCGGCTCTCAAGCACACTGTCAATGGCGACTTCAACCTCGTTTCGGAGGCAGAAGTAGAGGCATTGGCTGGTGGTAGTGCCAATGGTCGTGTGCAGCGATAAGACTTGCTGTGCGCACAATGTTTATTATATTTGCAAACAATAAAGATGGCAAAATATTCAAAGTTTGAGGTGATGGCCAAGATTGCGGCTGCACCTATGGTTCCTGTGTTCTACAACAAGGATCTTGAGATTTGTAAGAATGTAGTGAAAGCTTGTTACGAAGGTGGTGTACGTGCATTTGAGTTCACCAACCGTGGCGACTTCGCCCATGAGGTATTCGGCGAGTTGTCAAAGTGGGTCAACAAGGAATGTCCTGACTTGGCTCTCGGCGTTGGTTCGGTGGTCGATGCTCCTACAGCTGCCATCTACATGCAGCTCGGTGCCAACTTTGTGGTTGGTCCGTTGTTCAATCCTGACATCGCTGTGGTGTGCAACCGTCGCTGTGTGACCTATTGCCCTGGCTGTCTCACTCCATCGGAGATTGGCAAGGCACAGGAGGTAGGCTGTGACTTCACCAAGGTCTTCCCGGGCGATGTTGTGGGAGCCAACCTCATCAAGGGCTTGATGGCACCTATGCCTTGGTCGAAGATCATGGTTACGGGTGGTGTCGCTCCAGAGGCCGACAACCTAAAGAAGTGGTTTGAGGCTGGTGTCTTCTGCGTAGGCATGGGCTCTAAGCTCTTCCCTAAAGACAAGGTGGCAGAAGGCGACTGGGCATACATCACCAACAAGTGCAAGGAGTGCTTCGACGCTATTGCAACATTCAAGAAATAAGCTTACACATACACACTTACAAAACAGACTATGAGAAATCCACAAGAAAAAAAGACCAACTGGCGATGGTATCTATGTTCGCTCCTGTTTGTGGCCACCACCATCAACTACATGGATCGTCAGGTACTGTCGATGACCTATAAGGAGTTCATTGCTCCTGAATTCCACTGGACCGACAACGACTACGGAACAATCACCTCGCTCTTCTCTATCATGTATGCCATTGCGAGCCTTCTCGCTGGCAAGTTCATCGACTGGATGGGCACCAAGAAGGGCTATCTTTGGGCTATCTTCATCTGGTCGTTCGGCGCGTGCCTGCATGCAGCATGTGGCTGGGCAACAGTGACTTTCGGCGGATTTGAAGGTATCACCGAAGTGGCTCAGCTCGGCAAGGCAACAGGTGCTGTCACCCTTGCTATTGCCACTCTCTCGGTCTATCTATTTATCTTCTGTCGTGGTGTCCTCGCCCTTGGTGAGGCAGGCAACTTCCCTGCAGCAATCAAGGTTACTGCTGAATATTTCCCTAAGCGCGACCGTGCCTTTGCCACCTCGATCTTCAATGCTGGTGCGTCGGTAGGTGCTCTTGCAGCTCCGCTTACCATCCCTGCTCTTGCCAAGGCTTATGGCTGGGAGATGGCATTCATCATCATTGGTGTGCTAGGTTTCGTGTGGATGTTCTTCTGGCAGTTCATGTACGACAAACCAGAGGATTCGAAGCATGTCAATGCCGCAGAACTTGCCTATGTGCATCAGGACGATGCCTCAGAGGAGAAGCCTGCAGAGAACGCATCTGCAGCCGACGAGAAGACTATCAGCTTCTGGAAGTGCCTGACCTTCAAGCAGACATGGGCTTTCATCACAGGCAAGTTCTTCACCGATGGCGTGTGGTGGTTCTTCCTGTTCTGGGCTCCAGCCTATTTCCAGGATCAGTTTGGCTACAAGGCTTCATCTGGCATGGGACAGGCTCTCATTTTCACCCTCTATGCTATAGTGACCATTCTCTCGATCTATGGCGGTTACCTGCCTAAGATCTTTGTCGAGAAGAAGGGCATGGAGCCGTACGCTGGACGCATGCGTGCGATGCTGATCTTTGCCTTCTTCCCATTGACAGCACTTGTCGCTCAGACACTCGGTGTGCATAGCGCATGGTGGCCAGCCATCATCATCGGTCTGGCTGGTGCGGGTCATCAGGCATGGTCGGCCAATCTCTATTCGACCATTGGCGACATGTTCCCTAAATCGACCATTGCCACCATCACCGGTATCGGCACAATGGCAGGTGGTATTGGTTCGATGATAGTTCAGAAGGCGGCTGGCGCACTCTTCACCTATGCAGGCGAACAGGGCTCGGCATTCAGTGTCCTTGGCTTCGAGGGCAAGCCTGCCGGTTACTTCTGTGTCTTCTGCTACTGTGCCGTTGCCTATGTTGTGGCATGGGTCATAATGAAGACTCTCGTGCCTCGATACAAGAAGATTGAAGCATAAGAAAGATCCTGAATAAGGTGTCGTGTTGTTGGGTTAACATAACACACAGCCTTTTATTTCATAAAAAATAGTTTGAAAGCACTGCTTTTTTCCATAGAAAGGCGGTGCTTTCATTTTTTTTTTGTAACTTTGGCGCGTTTTATGTGTTAAGACTATTGCCCGCTAACTCCATTATCTCCCGATAACTCCCTGTGCGCAGCAGTAACTTCCTTTTAAGCAAAATACAAACATAAACATAACAGATGAACAAAAACACTTTAATTGGCACCGTGTTGATGTGCCTGATCTTTATGGCGATGGTCTGGACCAGCCAGCCTTCAGCTGAACAGCTCGAGGCTCAGCGTCGTGCCCAGGACTCTATCGCCCGTTTGCAAACAGAAGCTATTGAAAACTCAATGAACGCTGGTACGGCTGCATCAGAAGAGCCACAGGACAGTCTGGCTCTCGCACAGGCCGACAGCATCAAGCAGGCTTTGCGTCAGCAGAAGTATGGTAACATCGCTGCTGCTGCAACTGGCGAAGAGCAGATTGTCAACCTGAGCAACAATGTCCTTTCGGTAGATATCTCAACCAAGGGTGGCGTGCTCCAGAAGGCTACATTGCTCGAATACGAGAACTACAAGGACGAGCAGCTGGTATTGTTCGATGCCAAGAACAATCATCAGTATTTCACTTTCTATAGCGTCTATGGCAAGTATATCACTACCGAAGACATCTACTTCACTCCACTCGCCAAGACCGATTCGAGTGTCGTGATGCGTCTGAAGAGCGATGATGGCGGTATCCTCGACTTCGTGTATCGCCTGTCGCCTGACAGCTATCTTCTCGACTTCACCATCCATACTGTCAATCTCGACAATATAGTTGCTCCAACACAGCCTTCTCTCCAGCTGACTTGGAACCAGAAGCTCGTGCGCACTGAGCTCGGTCGCAGCTTTGAGGAGCGTTACAGCTCGCTCTTCTACAAGTATAGTGGCGAGAGCGTCAACGACCTCAGTCAGACAGGTTCGGACAGCGAGCGCCTCGATGGTCCTTTGGCTTGGTTCAACTTCAAGAACCAGTTCTTCAGCACCATCCTTGCCAGCAACGACCTCTTCCGCTCGGGTTCGCTTTCGAGCAATGCACTAAAGGAGGATGTTTCGCCAGAATATCTCAAGGAATACAGTGCCGATGTCGAGATAGACTTCACCGATCGTCTGAAGGGTGAGCAGATTGTGCCAATGACCTATTTTATCGGTCCGAACAACTATAGTCTCCTGCGTGATATGAACGACGAGATTGCATCGCGTGTGGGCAAGACCAATGAGAATCTCGAAATCCAGAACTCTATCTACCTCGGCTGGCCTATCGTGCGTCACATCAACCGATGGATAGTGATCCCTATCTTCCACTTCCTCGACAACTTCAACCTCGGCTACGGACTCATCATCCTGCTTCTAACCATCTTCATCAAGCTCGTGACTCTGCCTTTCACCTACAAGTCGTTCAAGTCGTCGGCTAAGATGCGTATTGCACAGAAGATGCCAGAAGTGCAGGCCATCAACGAAAAGTATCCTAACCAGGAAGATGCTATGGCAAAGCAGCAGGCTCTCATGGCTCTCTATGGCAAGATTGGTGTCAACCAGATGGGTGGCTGTCTGCCAATGCTCCTTTCATGGCCAGTGCTCATAGCCCTCTTCTACTTCTTCCCAACAAGCATCGAACTACGTGGAGAGTCTTTCCTCTGGGCAAAAGACCTCTCGACCTACGATGCCATCATCACTTGGGATGAGCCTATCCCTGTGGTCAACTGGATCTTCCACGGCCATATCTCACTATTCTGCCTCATCATGACAGTGGTGCAGATCTTCTACACTTGGCTCATGCAGAAGCAGAACCCAGCACAGCAGGCTATGCCTGGAATGGCAATGATGATGTATCTCATGCCACTCTTCTTCCTCGTGTTCCTCAACGACTACTCAGCAGGTCTCTCTTACTACTACACTCTCTCGCTCTTGTTCAGCATCATCCAGACCTACGCTATCCGCGCTTCGATGAATGAAGACAAGATACTCGCCGAGATGAAGGCCAACCTCAGCAACCCTAACCGCAAGAAGGGTGGCAAGAAGGCAAGTGGTTGGATTGCACGACTTCAGGAGATACAGCGCCAGCAGCAGGAAGAACTCCGCAAGCAGCGCGAAGAACAAATGCGTAAACAAAGAAGATAATATACTATTATGACAGATCAGCGTTATATGCTTCGCGGTGTAAGTGCCTCAAAAGAGGACGTACACAACGCAATCAAGAACATCGACAAGGGTCTTTATCCGCAGGCTTTCTGCAAGATCATCCCAGATATCCTCGGTGGCGATCCTGAGTATTGTAACATCATGCATGCCGATGGCGCAGGCACCAAGACCAGTCTTGCTTATATGTACTGGAAGGAGACGGGCGACCTCTCTGTATGGAAGGGTATAGCACAGGACTCGCTCATCATGAACATCGACGATCTTATCTGTGTGGGTGCTGTCGATAATATTCTCGTTAGCTCGACCATCGGACGCAACAAGATGCTCATTCCTGGCGAGGTCATCTCGGCTATAATCAATGGCAACGACGAGCTCATGGCTGAACTCCGTGAGATGGGTATCGGTGTTTATGGCACTGGTGGTGAGACTGCTGATGTGGGTGACCTTGCCCGTACTATCATCGTCGATAGCACAGTGACTTGCCGCATGAAGCGTAGTGATGTGATCAATAATGCCAATATCCAGGATGGCGATGTCATAGTGGGTCTTGCTTCTTTTGGTCAGGCTACCTACGAGAAGGAATACAATGGCGGTATGGGCAGCAATGGCCTGACCAGCGCACGTCACGATGTGTTTGCCAAGTACCTCGCTGAGAAGTATCCTGAGAGCTATGATCATGCCGTGCCAGAAGACCTTGTATATAGTGGTGGCCTGAAGCTCACCGACAAGGTAGAGGGCAGTCCGCTCGACGCTGGCAAGCTCGTGCTCAGTCCTACCCGTACCTATGCTCCTGTGGTGAAGAAGATGCTCGACGAGATGCGTCACGAGATTCATGGTATGGTACATTGCTCGGGTGGCGCACAGACCAAGGTGCTCCACTTCATCAAGGATCTGCATGTTACCAAGGACAATCTCTTCCCGATACCTCCGCTGTTCCGCACTATCCACGAGCAGAGCGGCACCGACTGGAAAGAGATGTACAAGGTGTTCAACATGGGTCATCGTCTTGAAGTTTATCTCTCACCGGAAAAAGCACAGCGCGTGATTGAGATCAGCAAGTCGTTTGGCATCGATGCTCAGGTCATCGGCCGAGTAGAGGCAAGCGATCATGCTCATGTGACTCTCAAGACAGAGAATGGTGTCTTCGAATACGAATAATTCTCGAAAATGGCTTTTGCATAAATATATATGAGTAACAACCAGCTGCTTGATAAACTGGATGGTTTAGTGAGTCGGTTCGAGGAGGTGAGTCTCCTCGTAACCGACCCTTCTGTCATTGCTGATCAGCAACGTTATGTGAAACTCTCGCGCGAATATAAGGAACTTGAAGAGGTGCTTGCCGCACGTAAGGAGTATATCCAGTGTCTGCAAGGAATAGATGAGGCTCGTCAGATGCTTCTGGAAGACGACCCAGAGATGAAGGAGATGGCTCGTGAGGAGCTTGCCGAATGTGAACGCCGTCAGCCTGAGCTGGAAGAGAAGATCAAGCTCCTGCTCATACCGAAAGACCCAGAGGACGCACGCAACGCTGTGCTCGAGATACGTGGTGGCACTGGTGGAGATGAGGCAGCACTCTTCGCAGGCGATTTGTACAAGATGTATCAGCGCTATTGCGAGTCAAAGGGATGGCAAGTGTCGGTACAGAGTTTCTCAGAGGGAGCCGTTGGTGGCTTCAAGGAGATTGTCTGCATGGTAACTGGCGAGAATGTCTATGGTACGCTGAAATATGAGTCGGGTGTGCATCGAGTGCAGCGTGTGCCTGCCACCGAGACCCAGGGTCGTGTACATACCTCTGCTGCCACTGTGGCTGTCCTGCCAGAGGCTGATGAGTTTGAGGTGCATATTAATGAGGGAGAGATAAAGTGGGATACCTTCCGCAGTTCGGGTGCAGGAGGTCAGAATGTCAATAAGGTAGAATCGGGTGTGCGTCTGCGATATATGTGGAAGAACCCAAATACTGGTGTGACCGATGAGATACTGATTGAATGTACCGAGACTCGCGACCAGCCGAAGAACAAGGAGAGGGCATTGTCGCGTCTCCGTTCATACATCTACGACAAGGAGCATCAGAAATACGTCGATGATATAGCTTCGCGACGCAAGACTCTCGTCTCGACAGGTGACCGTAGTGCCAAGATCCGTACCTACAACTATCCGCAGGGACGCATCACTGATCATCGCATAAACTATACCATCTACAATCTTGCGGCATTCATGAATGGCGATATCCAGGATTGTATCGATCACCTGATCATTGCTGAGAATGCCGAACGAATGAAAGAATCGGAACTTTAACGTTTCAAACGCTGTTCGAGTGCCGGAGAAAAGACGATTTCGTATCCACCGTTGCCGTCAGCATCAGGAGCGTCAACAATGAAATACGCCATGAGGGTTGTGTCTTTTGCCAGAACCTCCATGGCTTTTTCTTTGCCCAATACCATGAAGGCGGTGGCATAGGCATCGGCTGTCATGCAGTCGCGTGCGATGACCGTGCTCGACAGGATGTCCTGCTGGATAGGGTAGCCTGTATGTGGGTCGATGGTGTGGGCATATTTCTTGCCATCCTTGTAATAGAAGTTGCGGTAGTTGCCGCTCGTAGCTACGCCACCCTCGCTCATATAGAGGATGTCCTGTAGCTCGCTGTTGACCTGTGTCGAATCGTCGGTCGGCTTGTTGATGCCTATGCTCCAGCGGCTGCCTTTTGGATTGACACCATTCAGTGCCACCTCGCCACCTATCTCGACCATGTAGTTCTCTACACCCTGTTCCCTGAGGAAATCAGCTACTACGTCGCTCATATAGCCTTTGGCAATGCTGCTTGCGTCCATGATGGTGCGTGGGTCGCCCTTGTGCAGATGACCCTCTTCGTCGAGATGCACAGTCTTGTATCCTACAAACTGCAGAATGCTGTCGATGGCAGCCTGCGACACGTTGTCGCTGTTCTTGAAGCCAAATCCCCATAGATTGACCAATGGTGCTACTGTGATGTCGAAAGCGCCTCCTGTTGCCTCTGATACCTCCATAGCCTTGGTGAAGACGTGACGGAAATAGCGGTTGGCAACGACGCTCGTGTCGCAGTTGTTCATGCGTGTGATGATGCTTGTGTCGTTGAACATCGACAGGCTGCCATCAAACTCCTTGAACAGTTGCTTGATCTCGTCGTGATAGTCCCTCTCTCCTTGATAGGTGATGTGATAGATGGTGTGGAAGACTGTACCCTCCAGCTTATGGTATGACAGGACTTGCGTTTCCGCTTCCTTGGTCCTGCACATGGCCAGAGCCACAAGGCCGATAGCCACGATGATGTATATTATTCTTTTCATTCGAAAATATTTGTTTGCGAGACTATCTAAAAACAGCCTCTTTGTTAATAATTCATGAGTTATGACAAAAGAAAGAATAGCGGACTTCGGTA
>SFEH01000041.1 GCA_004557315.1 Bacteroidales bacterium | reverse complement strand
GCTCACCACCCATTGACGCACTCTCTGCTTGTTGATTCTCTTGGTTTTCTTCTCGAGGACAATTCCCTCTTTATTGTTTTCCTGTGACATTTTGTTTCTGAATTTTTATTGTTTATCTTTATTAAGGGAGATGAAGGTAATAAAGAAGATAAAGGACAATAGTTGCATTTCTTATGTGAAAGATAAAGTTTAATACTACTAAAGACTAAATCATCTATCTTTCTCTTCTTTCACCTCTTTATCTTTTTCATCTTCAATATTTAATATAAGAGTGTCTCAAGCTTTCCTGTATATTTTAGAATCTGCAGGTTCGACACCATATATTCATAATGTGATGTGAGATATGAGTTTTGAGCGTCGCTCATGCTCATCTGATCTGTCAAGACCTCAACCATTGATACGATGCCTTCCTTGTATCTGTTGTAAGTTACATCGTAGATATTTTCAGCGAGTCTGTAGTTGTCGCGCTGGCGGAAATAGTTGCGCTGGTTGTTGGTCAGATCCTTCACAGCATTGGCATAATTTGTCTGCATTCCCTTAAGGGTGTTCTCGAAGCCAAGTCGGGCTGTCTCTGCATCTATCTTTGCCTTGTGCACCTTCGAACGTTTCTCAAAGCCGTCAAATACAGGTACTCTAAGAGAGATGCCTATGCCGTTTGAGTTGTACCAGTGATTGGCTTCTGTGTCGTGGAACCAGTTCTTGAACTTGTCAGAGTAGGCTGTGTACATGACATTGCCTGTAAGAGCCAAGGTAGGCAAGTAGCCTTGCTTTGCGAGCTTTGTCTGCTGGTCGGCAAGCGTCACCTTCTGCTGCATCAGCTGTAGCTCATACATGTTTTCGTTCAGACCCGACATTTCAGCAGTTTCTACTTCATCAACGCTCTTGGCTATGACCTCAATCTCTTCTTCTGCAGGATAGTCGAGAATATACTTCAACATGTTGTACTGCTTGGTGAGCATAGCCTGAGCATTGGCCGACTGGATTTGTGTGCTCTCGATGCGAACATTGATACGCTGCAGGTCAACCTCAAGAGCCATCTGGTTATCATAGAATGCCTTGGCAATCTCCTTGAGTTCTTCAAATCGCTTGATGTTGTCGTCGATGATACCGATCTGCTCTTTGGTATTCTGAATCAGATAGTAGATGCTGGCAATCTGAATGATCAGGTCTTCGCGAGCCTTCTCATACGAGAGTTCGTTCAGACGAGCCATGGTGCGTGACAGATCGACGGCAGTGTAAGCCATCTGGCTGTAGAGTGGCATCTGGAGCTGAAGTCCGCCGGCAGCATTGAACTGCAGTGTCTGTGTTACGTTGTACAGCTTGCCATAGGCACGTCCATCTGTTACCGACACCGGAGGATCGAAATTGTCATTGAAGCTGCCTACCAGATTAATCTGAGGCAAAAGCTTGGCACGATTCTCGCTGATGTTTTCCTTCGCTTTCTTTACCTCATTCTGAGAGGTGCGGAGCGAGAGGTTGTTCTCAATACCTATCTGCAGGCACTCCTTCAGCGAGAGTGTCTTTTGAGCCATAAGCTGCAAGCTCAATGCAAATAGGGGTAGAATGAATAATTTTTTCATCAATTTGCCTTGTTTTATAGTTTCTTTATCAATTATTTTCTAAAAACGAATGCAAATTTATGCAATTTTTCCGAAATATTCAAATACAAACATTCATATTACCCCTATATATGACTTTTGGTAAATTATTATAGCATTTTAGAAAAATTAGTATATACCGAAGTTGACAAATTTGAATTCTATTTCTTTGGCTCGATATGCAGCATGATGTGTGTGCCATTGCCAAACTCCTGTTTGAGAGACTTTTCGATGGAATTGGCGTGAATGTGTGATTCGGCAAGTGTGACGTCTGAAGGCATGCGCAAATGCATTTCAATGGCTATGATGTTGCCTATGCGTCGGGTATGAAGCTTGTGGATATCGCTGACCAATGGATCTTGGTATGCAATCTGTTCGATTTTGTCCTCAATCTCTTTTGGCAGGCTTTCTTCAAGCAATTCGCCCGATGCCTGGCGGATAATCTTGAAGGCTGTGACGATGATGAGTATGCACACTACGATTGCGGCGATAGGGTCGAGGATTGCCCAGCTGTCACCGAGCATCACGGCGCCACCTATTCCTATGGCTGTGCCAATAGATGACATTGCATCGCTGCGATGATGCCAGGCATTGGCTTCAAGAGCCTTCGAGTTCTCCTCCTTGGCAACTTTGCGCGTTGCTCTGAATATCCATTCTTTGAGTACAATGCTTAGTATGGCAGCCCAAAGAGCAATGATGCCTGGAGATTCAAGCTGGTTTCCCTGCATGACGTAGATTATCTTCTCTATTCCATCCCATCCAAGCATTACGGCTACTACAGCCAATGCCATTCCAATAACAGAAGTGGCAAGCGTCTCGTATTTGCCATGGCCGTAGTCATGATCATGGTCAGCAGGCTTGCTGCTCAACCTTACAAAGACAATGACTATGATATCAGTGAGAAAGTCACTCAGCGAATGGATGGCATCGGCTATCATTGCAGCAGAATGACCCAGTATTCCCGCAATAAACTTGAACACAAGAAGCACTATGTTGACAATGCTTCCTGCAAGTGTGATTCTGTATATACGACGATCGCGTGGTTGCATATTACCTCAGTTACTATTTTTTGGTTGCAAATTTATGTTTTTTATGGCAATTTCGGTCAAAAAATTGGCTGTTTCTGTTAATTTTGCCGGAATTATCAGTTTTTGTGCCATATTTTTCTTGTGAGAAATGATGAAACTTCATATCTTTGCACAAACAAAATTCAAATTAATTTCTATACTAACATTTAAACAACTGATATTATGGCAAACAAGTATTCAGGTACACAGACAGAGAAAAACCTTGAGGCTGCATTTGCAGGTGAATCACAGGCTCGTAACAAATATTCATATTTCGCTTCTCGTGCAAAGAAGGATGGTTTTGAGCAGATCGCTGCCATCTTCCAGCACACTGCCGACAATGAGAAGGAGCACGCTAAGCTCTGGTTCAAGGAACTTGAGGGTATTGGCACAACTGCTGAGAACCTTGCTGCTGCTGCCGATGGCGAGAACTATGAGTGGACTGACATGTATGATGGCTTCGCAAAGACAGCTGAAGAAGAAGGCTTCAAGGAGCTTGCTGCAAAGTTCCGTCTCGTAGCTGCAATCGAGAAGCGTCATGAGGAGCGTTATCGCGCTTTGCTTCGCAATGTTGAGGCACAGGAAGTGTTCAAGAAGAGCGAAGTCAAGGTTTGGGAATGCCGCAACTGTGGTCATATCGTAGTAGGTACAGAGGCTCCTGAGCTCTGCCCAACTTGCGCTCATCCTAAGGCTTATTTCGAATTGGTTGCTGACAACTATTAATGTTTAATTTAAATATACTATTATGAAAAAGTACGTATGTGACGTATGCGGCTGGGAGTATGATCCTGCAGTAGGTGATCCTGATGCAGGCATCGCACCAGGTGTAGCTTTTGAGGATCTTCCAGAAGATTTCGTATGCCCACTCTGTGGCGTTGGTAAGGATGAGTTCTCTCCAGTTGATTGATTCTCCTTATGTAATATTAAGCCCGTCGTTGCTTTGAGTAACGACGGGCTTTTTGTTCGGATTGTTGAACAGGTCGAAAGAACAACATAATGTAATGTCAGCTTCTTCGCTTCACGACAAGCGATACAGCAACAAATATCATGCACATTCCAATTAATTCAACCGGCGAGACGCTTTCACCCAGGAATAAGATACCTAGCACCACGGCAGTTACTGGTTCAAGAGCTCCGAGAAGGGCAGTCTCTGTACTGCCTATGCACTGTATGGCTTTTGCTGTGAAGATGAGCGATATGACAGTAGGGAAGAGACCTAATCCAGCGCAGCACATCCACATAAAAGGAGTCGTTGGTATTGTAAGCGGAGTGTCAAAAGCGAGACGGACAATGTAGATCAAAGAGCCAAAGACGAGCACATAGAAGGTAACAGGAAGTGACGCAATGGTGCGAATGCGGGTCTTATTGAGTCCGACAAGATAGATGGAATATGCAAGCGACGAAGCCATAACGCTCAAGAAACCAATATAGAAGCCATCTTTGTTGCCGCTCGTGCCATCGGTGCGGCAAAGGAGAGCGATGCCAGCTGTAGCAAGTAGCAGACATCCTACGACGAGCCATGATAGTCGCTCATGAAAGCACAATGTCATGATCACAGCCACCAGGATAGGATAGACGAAGAGCAAGGTCGATGCAATGCCGACCGGCATGTAGTTGTAGCTGATGAAGAGCAGAATAGACGATGCCGACATCAGAAGTCCCATCAGAATAAGTTGTGGAAGGTTGTGTCGCTGTACCTTGAACATTTCTGCCAATGGCCTCTTTTTTGAATAGCATTGCCATAGCATCAGCATAGCCATCATCAGGATGGCGATAAGATAGCGGAAGAGAAGTACCGAATCGGTGTTCAAGCCAGCAGCATATAGAGGCTTGGCAAAGATTGGATTAGTTCCGTAAGTGGCAGCGGCCAATGCCGCAAAGATATAGCCTTGAAGTTTCATTAATTTATTTTTACTGTTTTTTTTCAAAATCAATGCCGCAAAGATATATTTTTTTTACAAATATTGATACAATTTTGAAACAAGTTTTTTTCATATTTTGTCATTTCTGTCCTATTTGTTGCATAGATATTATATTTTGCAAAAATAGTATTTGCAGCATTTGCTTCATATTGCTAACTTTGCACCGCAAAAACATAAGTTTTCAGCGAACTTACAATATTTACTCTTATTATAATTATAATACTAACGGTGGAGCCTGGTTCTGGTGGGGCATTGAAGGTGCTGAAACCTACAAGAAACTCTGGATTTATATATACGAATACTTCCACAATGCAGGCATAAATAACCTGATATGGGTATGGACATCCCAGAACAATGGCGATACCGACTGGTATCCAGGCGATGCCTATGTCGATATCATTGGTCAGGATATCTATTCAAAGTCAGCCGATGACAATGCCAAGGATTTTGCAAAGCTTCAGCAGACCTATCCAAACAAGATGGTGACATTGAGCGAATGTGGCAATGTCGGCAAGATAACCGACCAATGGTCAAAGGGGGCACGCTGGGCTTGGTTCATGCCTTGGTATAAGTACGATGCTTCGACACTCGACAATCACGACCATGCCGACACATCATGGTGGAAGGATGCAATGAGTCATCCTAATGTGATCACTCGCGACCAGATGCCTTTGCTCAAATAATGAAGAAGTTTTGATGTAATGTGTTAGATAAATGGAAATTCGGGAGGCTCCAAAGTGATTTTTTTCACTTTTGGGGCTTTCTTTTTTGTGTTTTTCTAACAAAAAGCTTACCTTTGCAAGGTAAATATAGTTTTAACACCAATTGCTTATGAAACATTATCTACTTCTTTCACTGTTTGCAGCAAGTGCTCTGACCTTGCAAGCACAGATTACAGAAACCGCTACCGAGGCTGTCAAGAACATGGGTGTGGGCTGGAATCTTGGTAATACACTCGATGCTAATGCTGCATCCGGCACCAACATCGATCTTGCTTCTTACTGGGGTCAGCAGGATCTTAACTCTGAGATCTACTGGGGTCAGCACAAGACAAAGCCTGAGCTGATGACCATGATGAAGAATGCTGGCTTTGGAGCAATTCGCGTGCCTGTGACTTGGTTCAACCACATGGACAAGGATGGCAATGTCGATAAGGCATGGATGAAGCGCGTGCATGAGGTAGTCGATTATGTCATCGACAATAACATGTACTGCATCCTCAACGTTCATCACGATACTGCTCAAAGTTCTGATTCGCAGAAGCACTGGCTTCAGGCCGATGAACAAGTCTATGAGAAGGTGAAGGACAAGTATGAGAAGCTCTGGAAACAGATTGCCGAGGAGTTCAAGGACTATGGCAAGGAACTGTTGTTCGAGGGCTATAACGAGATGCTCGATCCTCTAAGTTCATGGAACTTCGCATCATTCGCTGCTTCTGGTAATTATAATGCCACAGTCGCAACTTCTGCCTACAATGCCATCAACAAGTATGCACAGAGCTTTGTGAATACTGTCCGTGCTACTGGTGGCAACAATGAGACGCGCAATCTCATTGTCAATACTTATTCAGCAGCCAATGGCTCAGGCACTTGGAATGCCGACGGTTGTAAAGAAAGAGATTGATGACATGATCAAGACTCTCAAAGACAAACTCGTGACAAAAGGTGGACCAGTCATCATAGGCGAATGGGGTTCAAGCAGTGTTGATAAGACAGGTGAAACCGACTACGATTTGCACAAGAAAGAGTTCTTCCAGTTTGTCGATTATTTCGTACAGAAGACCAAAGAAGCTGGTATGGGCACATTCTACTGGATGGGCTTGACCGATGGCTTATATCGTACTATTCCTGCCTTCCATCAAGCTGACCTTGCTGAGCGTATTGCCAAGGCTTATCATGGAAACAGCTTTGTAGGCGAATATCCAGAAATGGAGGAAAGTTCTGAGATAGTTGCTTTCGAAGGCAGCAAGAAGATTGGCTGGGGCGATCCAGTGACAGTTGAAGCAGCCATCTTTTCAAATTTCGATGAGAGCTCGACTCTCACCATCAACTATATTCAGGATGCTGACAAGGATGATGACATTCAGTTTTTCTATGGAGATTGGTCAAAGCAAATGAATTATATTTACGAAGGCAAGAGTTATTTTGCCGACTTCCAGCCAAGCCAGTTTCTTGGTTCTAAAGGAGGCTCAAGCCACGAGACAGTCTTTTCATTCGATAAAGATACTTTCGCAAACTTAAAGAAGAAAGGTCTGATAATTCATGGTGACCAGATTACAATCAAGAAGATCGTTATCAAGTCTCAAACTGCAAGCATTGATAATATTGTCATGCCAGACGAAGATAGTGATGTCATCTACAACATCCTTGGCATAAGGGTAACTGAAATGAAACCAGGTAATATCTATATCCGAAACGGCAAGAAAGTCATTGTTAGATAAAGAGTGTTTGGTCAATCAAGAGCTAAAAGAAATATGATTATATCAAAATGACAGCAAAGTCTTTTACTTGCTGTCATTTTGCTTTTTCTGAATAAAGTAGAATCATTCGAGAATCCTTCGAGATGGGTTCGAGTTGACATCGAGTTGCCTACCTAAGCAAATAGTTGCAATATTATTTGTTTTGGTTGCAAAACGACACAGCACTTCATTATTTGACAGTAGCCTGCGCCTACTGCTTCTTATCATTATCTGACCGTAGCCTGCTGCTTTTCATCACAAAACACTTCGTCATAAGCACCATTCACGTCAAATTCGACCTTATCGCATGTGAAATCTGGCACATTGTAGCTATATATCGAGCTGTGGTAGAAATGCCATGGGTTCTCCTGTGGCAGCAGGAAAGGCTTGGAAATATTGCCCTCGTCATCGATTGATGCAAGATAGAGCAAGCTGTAGAGTCCATCTTCGCGTCGGCTTGCGAACACAAACCATCGTGAGTCTGAGCTCCAGTTGTGATAGCTCTCAGTGCAGTCGCTATTGGCATTGGCAGCAGGCATTCGTTCGCCTGTTTCAAGATTCAGCAACCAGAGGTCGGCTTCTTTGTGGTCGATAGGGAAGTTGCCGAAATCGCTCCAACAATACATTATCCACTTGCCATCGTAGCTCGGACGAGGGAAGGTGACGCTCTTCTCAAGTTCCGTAGCAGGTATGATGGTTTCAACGGTGTCTCCGTATGTGCCAGTCTCAGCATCAAAGGCAATGCGACAGAGGTCATATCGAAGGGAGTCGGCATGCACAGGCACCTTATGAGCGCGTGATGAACAGAAATAAAGCCATCTTCCGTCTTCCGAGAAGGCTGGATAAGTCTCGAATCTGTCGAGGGTGCTATCGATGAGCGGCGAACGTATGATTTCGTGAGTGCGCACGTCCATCACAATCACATCTGATGCACTGTCAAATACTTCGATGAGTCGTCCTTTGCCTGTCCAGAACATCTGGTGTATCTTGTTGAGCGAATAGGCACAGTAGTTGCCCGAAGGATGCCAGTATGGATAGACGCACTTCGAGAGAGTGGAGTCTGTATCTGTGCGAAGCCATTCGCGGGCAACAGGCTTGCCATTGGCTGTACCATTGGCAGCAGGGTCACCTTCTTCAACTTCGCGTTGCACAAGAGTCGATCCATGTTTGCCTCTCAACTGGAAAGTGAACTGCTTTGGATTGGTGCGGTTGGCTGTGTGGCAACACATACACTGGCCTGGTACCGACTGACTCTCGATGATGGCTTCTTCCTCCCAGTTGTGTATATTGCGCTGGAAGTTGCCGATGTGGCTATATACCTCATAACCTGGAGCAAGCTTGCGGTAGGTCAGGCCATAATCATCAAGAGGCCATTCGCTCACGTTGATCGTGAAGTCTTTATACTGAAACCAGCCACCTTCGACCTTTGCACTGACTGTTACAATCAGTTGTCCTCCAATGTTTTGTCGAGTCAGCTCGTGCCACTCTTCTATATCAAATTTTGCATAATCGCCATTGGCTCTAATCTCTCCGCCCTTGCTTCCCTTCACTGTTACATCCACGCATTCAGCATCAGCTTCCTTGCGCAACTGTCCTTCTGCCATCAGGTTGAAGTTCAGTGGCGCAATACCTGCAGGAATAGTAACATCTGTATAATCTGGATAAATCACCGGAAGCTTGTCTATCATGATAGCATTCACAGGTCTCTCGCTACATCCCGAAAGTGCAGCGACCATCATTGCCCAATATAAAAAGCCTCCTTTTATAAGTCCCTTCATCGCCCAAACAAAGTTAAAAATTATTCTGTAATTTTTATCATTAACCCTTAATTCTGCAAAACCGAAGCACCTGTCATGACATCAGTCTTGACACCCTCAGCCGCTTTCTTCTGCATCTCCTGATAGTATTGCTCATAACCAGCAGGAAGCGGATTCTGCTTCATACGTTTTGCTTCTGGCAGATTGGCCACATAACTACGGAAATCGCCCATAAGAAGAAGCTCTGCCATAAAGTAGTCATAAGCCAGCTTGTTGCTGCGATTGTGCAGTACGAGTTTTCCGAGCATCTTATGCATCTCGTTTATGTTGTAGAAGAAATCCTCGTCCAGACGAACGCTTCTCAAGTAGGAGAATTTCGGATTTGAAGCTATCATCTGTTCGTTATATAGGCACTTGTCAGCCTTTTCTGCCCAATCGCTGTAGAAGAGCGTGTGCTTCAGCATGTCGATATATTTGCTTGCCACATCATATTTGCCGTTGAGCAGATTGCATTCAGCCATACGACGGGTGAACCTGCCACTCTTGCGGCAATTCAATATGCTCTCTTGAAGGTCAAAGGCATATCGCAATGATTCGTTGATGAATCCCAATTGGTAGAATGCTTCCATAGTGGTGGCACAAGTCGTGTTATCCTTGACCCATGGGCTGAGCAGCCCTTGAACGCCTGTCTGAGGAAACTCAAACATCTTGTCTGGCAGCTTGTTGGTCATTGCCAATGCAAGGTTAAGCCCATTGTTGAAGATATGTGTGCCGACAGCAGGGTTATTGGCTTCTTTCATTTGCTCTGCACGCTCGATGATCTGTTGCCATTTCGAGCCTCTCACCAGATGATTCTGTTCAAGGATGGCACATGTTGCAGGATCATAGAACTTGTTGTGACCAATGAATGCAGCCACAATCATGCCTATTGCCATTACACAGTTGAGCACAAGTCTTTGTTTCTGTCCTTTAAGCGGTTGTCCGAAAAATACGGCAAGCAAGACTGTCGCTGGTATCACATACATCAGATTAGGCACTTCGAGCGTCATAAGAGTCAGTCGATAGTAGTTGATGCCGTTGAGCACAGTTGGCCAAGGATATTGCGGAATCCAGAAATACCGGCAAGCATATACTGTCGCTACGGCTGCAATGGCATAGATCAGCACGTTTAAGCCTTTCGCCTTCTTGTCCTTGCCGTTGATTAGCAACAGAGGCATGATGGCAAAGACAGAACCAACAAGCCAGTATGATGCAGCGATGGCGACAATATTGACAATAGTCTTACCGATTTTTGTGCAGATGAGCGAGATGAGCAAAACCAGCAAGATGGAAACTGGATAGGAGAGAAGTGTGTTCTCGTCGCCCATAAGGGCAAGCAGCAGCAAGGCTGGGAGGAATGATAGTACATAGCTGCTGTTGTAGTGTCGCGCCAAAGCCCATGTCAGCAGCTGTATTGAGGTGAGCAATACGGCAACGATGGCAGCACCAGCAGCTGGGTAGAAGAAGAACTGCACGAGAAATTCACCAAGGTAGTCGGCAAAGCCACCCGCCACAGCGAACCTCTGAGTCCAGTAGTCGGAAGTAAAGAGGAAAAGTTGGTTCTGTTCGTGGTAAGTGAGTATGTATGGATGTACGAGACACCAGAACTGGAAAACCATAATCCCGAAGACCAGCGAGAACGTATATTTGAGCTTTTGCTTCATAGTACTTCAATTTTGTTTGTAAGATATTGCAAAGATATGCAATTATTTTTGTTATTCCAAGGAAAAATTGACTAAATATCAACTGCTTTGTTCATTACCTGATAATTAATTAGGAAAGTAAGAAAATTTTGTGTAAATTTGCACGGATATAAACATTTAAATATGAAAAAGATTCTATTGTTAGTCGGTGCTCTGCTTGCTCTCTCAGCATCATGCTCCGACAATCGTGAAGCTCCACTCGAGCCAGGAGAGTTTCTTATTTCTCAGCCGTTGTCGTTGTTTTGTCTGGTCTTTGGCTGAAGGCTGATAACAGGAGGCCGGCTGCCATGTCAAATGTCATTGTTGCTCTGTTGCTGTCGCTTTCAATCTGGCAGTTTGCTTACAATCCGAAAGCCGAGAAGGTTCTTGCCTACGACTTCATGGCTAGATGCCGCCAATGGGACAGTATTCCAACAGGCTGTCATGCTTTGGTGGGCACGGGGGCATGATGCGTCGGAAGGACTGCCTAATGGCATTCGTCCAGACATCGCTACACGCTTCAACGGCTTCGCAGCAGCAATCCAGAGCAAGCCTGTCAATCACGAAAAGCTGAAGAGCCATTTTGGCAAAACCTATTGGTATTATTATTTCACAAACAAGCAACAATGAACGTAAATCACATTATCTCTTCGCTTGTCAGAATCTCATTGGTTCTGCCAGCGGTCGTTTCTTTATCTATGAGTATGTCAGCCTGCACCGAAAGTGTCAGAGATGCACATATCGAATCAGCCTTGCCCGATATCTATCCCGACTATCATGGTGTGACTGTTCCGGTTAACATCGCGCCTCTCAATTTCTCGATGTCGGCCGATGGATATAGGAAGATCGATGCTGTAGTGACCGACTCTGATGGTCGCAAGATTCATGGTCAAGGCGATGAATCGACCTCCTTCAATCTCGACCAATGGCACGAACTGCTCTCACAGAATGTTGGCGACTCATTATATGTTACTGTGTCGGCAAAAGACGATGACGGATGGCACACTTTCTGGCCTTTCTCCATTTTCGTCAGTCCTGACAGCATCGATTATGGCATTGTCTATCGTCTGATCGAACCTGGCTATGAAGTGTGGAGCAAGATGGGAATCTACGAACGCTCTCTGTCATCGTTCGACGAGACCCCTCTCATTGAGAATACCGAGTTTGATGGCTGCGTCAACTGTCATAGCTTCAATCGGGCTGACCCCCGCGACTTGAGCTTGCACATCCGTGGAGCTCATGGAGCGACTATCTTGCGTCGCAATGGTCAGATGACGGCCTATAACACTGCCACTTCGCAGACTCTTGGCTTGTGCGTCTATCCTTACTGGCATCCATCGGGCAAGTATATTGCCTATTCCACCAATACCACTCGTCAGGTCTTCCATATCAGTCATAACAATAGGGTGGAGGTATTTGATGCGGCTTCCGATATTCAGATCTATGATATTGATAACAATGAGCTGATTGTCACTCCATTGCTCAAGCGCGATTCGATCTATGAGACTTTTCCTGCCTTCTCTGCTGATGGCAAAACTCTCTATTTCTGTGCTGCTAATGCCTTGCCCGAGGGCAGTTCTGACTTCCAGAAGGTGCATTACAGCCTATGTTCAGTATCTTTTGATGAAGCAACAGGCTCTTTTGGCAACTGCATTGACACCTTGGTCGATTGTTCGATGTGTTGCGACACCATTCCAGGTTCAGTCTCTTTCCCTCGTCCAAGCTACGACGGATGTTTCCTTGTCTATACCTATGCCGACTATGGGCAGTTCACCATCTGGCATCATGAGGCCGACCTGTGGATAATGGATCTGGCAACGGGAGAGCGTCGTGAGCTTAAAAACGCAAACAGCGCGGATACTGACAGTTTCCACAACTGGAGCAGTAACTCGCGCTGGATGGTGATCAGTTCCCGACGTGACGATGGCTTGTTTACTCGTCCATACTTCTGTCACATCGACGCTGAAGGCAATGCCTCGAAGGCGTTCATGTTGCCCCAGAAGAATCCGAAGCGTCACTATCAGGAGCTATATATGTCATATAATGTGCCCGACTTCATCGACCGACCAGTGGCATTCGACAATGTTGCTGCCGCCGATATCATCAATCAGAAAGACCGTAAGCCTATGAAGGTCAGGGTGCAATAAGCTCATTTATGTGTCCTTTTCAGGCTTGCATGGCCATACGTTCTCTTCTATGCCTGCCATCTTGAGCATACGTTCGAAGGCAATGTCTCGCAGTCGATCTACTTCGACCTTGCGAGGCTTTGTCGTATCTGGGAAGATTGGTTCGCCTATCGAGATGGTCAGCAGCGGTTCGTCCTTCTTGCCGAATAGCTTGTAGATGCCTGTGCGAGGGCGGTAGTTGATGTAGAGTGGGAGCAAAGGCATGTTGTACTTATATGCCATTGAGAACGCGCCCTTGTAGAATGGCTTGAGCGGCTTGTACCACTTCCAGTTGATGCCTTCAGGGAAGACGTGGAACCAGTGTCCGAGCTCGTGGTGCTTGTCGAATGCCTCGTTGTACTTCTTCATGGCTGCCATGGTCGAAGGCACAGGTATGCCGCCGATGTACTTCATGTGCCAGTAATCGTCGGTCATCATGTTCTCGCCGATCATCGGGATCCAGAAGTGCTTGCGTGTGGCTGCAATGACCGAAGGCACGTCCCAGCGGAAGCAGTGGTTGCAGATGGTGATCGCACCGTTCTTGAACTCCTTTTTGTATTTCTTCATGATGCCATTGCGCTCCACCTTCAGTCCGTAGAGGATCTTGAGCAATGGGTGCACGAGAAACCAGAACTTGGCATAGTCGAGCACATAGTTGAGCCAATAGTGGAAATTGTCTTCGTAGTATGGATAGTTCTCGTCCATCACAAACGGATGGGTGAACTTGGTCGGACGCACCATGCGTATCGAAGGGTCTTCAGGATATTCGATGCCAGTGTTTGGCACGTATGTTCCAGCTGTCACCTTCAGTTTCTTGTATTGTTCTTCTGTTGTCATATCTTCTTATGTCTGTATGTCTCGAGCCAGGCAGGCACCTGGTTCTGCATGAAATCTTCGAATACCGAGCCCATGTCGAGCTGTCCGTTTACTATTGCCACAATCTCGCATATTGCCCTTACACACACGAGGTTGTCCTCTTTTCTGCGAATCTCCTGGGTGAAGATGGCACGCGGACCTACGTGCTTTACATTCATCATCGAACAGAACTTTTCGCTCGACATCATAGGGTGGATAAACTTCAGGTCAATGCGCGATACCATCATATCGACGCCCTTCTCGTGCCATAGGCGGAAGCTCTCGCCGACCGATTCCATGAATTCCAGTCGCGTGATTTCGAGATAGTGCTGCACGAAAGTGTTGGTGGCCGAACCGTATCGGTTACATTCATAGTCGCGCACCTTCATCTCGTAGCTGAACAGTATGTTGTCGAGACTGCCGTTGCTGAGGTTGGCAGAGAACGGAGTCTTGTGGCTCGACGTGTGATAGCTCACCTTGCCTTCAAGCAGTTGGGCAAGGAGCTCGCCTCTGGTCGGCTTCCCGTCCTTGATCACAACGATGTCCACGCGCGACTTCAGGCAGAGCTCGCCATTCTCGCGACGGAAATCCTGGAGGAACACGAAGCGTGCATTCTCGCGTCGCATGTTCAGACACGAGCGTACCGTCTCGCCTGGAACGATAGGAGAGCGGTACTGTATTGAAGCCTGATAGACAATCAGGTCGATGCCTTGGTCATTGAGCAACTCCACGAGGTCGATGCCGATGCTCTCGAAGAAGTCGATGCGTGTCTGCTCAAGCAGGTTGTGGTAGTAGGCATTGTTGACCACCCCCTGCATGTCGCACTCAAAGACTCTGATCTTTATTGGTGACTCAAATAGATATTTCTTCGTCATTATCGTTTTGTTCAAAAACCCCTAAAACATCACTATAAAACGTGCAAAAATAGTAATTTTTTTTGTCAAAAGCAATATTGAGGTAATAATTGTGATATTTTCATTGATAAAAAACCTCATTTTGTTTAATATATGTAAACTGGAATCTATAGTTGAGGAAAAATCCCTTATCTTTGCACCATGATTATGAGAAGCAAGACATTTTACATATTTGCGTTATTTTTGGTGTTGTCATCGTTCTTCAACTTGTCGGCTCAGAGTCGAATGACTGTGACCGGATTCGTCGTTGATAGCCTCACCAACGAACGCATGGAGTTCATCACCATACAGGAGAAAGGCACTACCAATGGTACCATAAGCAATACCGAAGGCCAGTTCTCAATCACGGTCAAGCCTGGGGCCGAGATCATCTTCTCATGCGTGGGCTACAACACCAAGACCATCAAGGCAAGCGGAAAGATGCGACAGATGAAGGTGCAGCTCCTCTCGGCCGACCGTCAGCTCTCGGAAGTGGTAGTCAAGCCAAAGCGCGAGCGTTACCGCCGTCGCGACAATCCGTCGGTGGCTCTGGCAAAGAAGGCCATCGAGCACAAGAACGACCACTCGATCTACAAGCACGACTACAGCACCTGTGAGCGATATGACAAGATGGTCTATTCATTCAACAACTTCGACGAGGGGCGCATCAAGGCCATGAAGAAGCGATTCGACTTTATCGAGCACTATATCGACACAGCCTCGCTGTCGGGTTCGCCCGTGCTGCCTATCTCTTCGCAGGAGAAAATTGAGACCCATTATTTTCGTAAATCCCCAAATTCGAAGAAAACAGTTGTCGAGGCTTTCCGATCGGCTGGTGTCGAGGATATGATGCCCGATGGCATAGTGCAGGCTGTCAAGACCGAGATCTTCCCCGAGATCGACATCACCGACAACAATGTCTTCATCTTCACCAACAAATTCGTGAGCCCGCTCTCGTCGTTCGCTCCGGCTTTCTACAAGTTCTACATACTCGATACCCTGAAGCTCGACGATGGCAACCGCTATATCGACCTTGGCTTCGCTCCGCTCGTAGCCGAATCGATGGGCTTTGTCGGTCATCTGTATGTCTCGACCGACAGCACCTATTATGTCAAGAAGGCAGAGATGAACATTCCGCCAGACATCAATCTCAACTTCGTCAAGAACATGCGCATCGTGATAGACAATGAGCGAATGGTCGATACCACGATGGTCGATGGTGTGGCTTGTTTCGACACTACGCGTGTCACTCGTCAAATGGCTTTCGACAGCGAGGTCAACCTCACTGACAATACCATCGGATTATACGCACGTCGCGTGTGTACATATAATAACTTTGCTTTCGAACAGCCAGCCGATACCACGGTCTTCAACCGATGGGGACCTACGTTCGAATCGCCCGAAGTCAACAAGCGCGATGAGGCATATTGGGATTATCATCGCTATGGCATTGAATATAACAAGGATAAGACCGTCGAGTCCATGCTCACGCAGATGCGTCAGGTCAAGCTGTTCTACTATGGTGAGAAGATCCTGACCATGCTTTTCAAGGGCTATGTGCCGTTGGGCAACAAGCCTTACGAGGAGAACAAGTGGCTCTATGGCCCGCTCAATGCCACCGCGAGCTACAACTCGTTCGAGGGCATACGTCTGCGTGGAGGAGGCATATCGACAGCAAGGTTCAACAAGCAGCTCTTCCTCATGGGCTTTGCTGCCTACGGTACGAAGGACAACGAATGGAAGTACAATGCTTCGGTCGAATATTCGTTCCGTGAGAAGAAGATGCATGCCAACGAGTTCCCTATCCGAAGCCTCAAGCTGTCGTATGGCTACGACACCCATCTCCTTGGTCAGGACCCAACCACTGGCAAGGACAATTTTATGCTATCGATGAAGCGCAATGGCGATGAGCAGATCACCTATCTGCGTGAGGCCGAGCTCTTGCTTACCAACGAGTTCTGGTCGGGCTTCAGCTACAAGCTCTCGCTCAACCACAAGCGCGAATATGCTACTCGCTTCACTGCCTTCGAGCGCGTGGGCGATGGCTTGGCCGTGCCTCATTACGACATGACATCAGCCACACTCACCCTGCGCTATGCCCCTCACGAGACCTTCATACAGTCGCGTACAAGCCGCACGCCTATCAACCATCAGCACCCAGTGTTCGTCTTGATGCATACGGCTGCCAAGTCAGGCGTACTCGGCTCTGACTTCGACTATCAGCGCACCGACTTCAAATACACCCAGCGTTATTGGCTTAGTGCCTTCGGCTATGTTGATGTCAACCTCATGGCAGGCAAGCTATGGACGCAGTCGCCATTCACCATGCTCTGCATCCCGAATGCCAACCTCTCATACACCATCCAGAAGGAGTCGTTTGCCCTGATGAACGCCATGGAGTTTGTCAACGACCGCTACGCTTCGTGGGACATTGTCTATTTCCTCAATGGCTGCCTCTTCAACAGCATTCCGCTCTTCAAGCGACTCAAGTGGCGTGAGGTGGCAAGCTTCCGAGGTATCATTGGCGATATATCGCGCAAGAACGACCCAGCAGCAATGAACGAGGACGGAACTCCATTGAATCCCGATCTATTCAAGCTGCCTGGCGATGGCGTCACCTACAAGATGGGCAGCAAGCCATATATGGAATATGCTCTCGGTATCGAGAACATCCTGAAGTGCATCCGCGTCGATTACGTCCACCGCATCAACTATCACAGCCACGAGAACGTGAAGAAACACGGTGTTCAGGTCACGATGCACTGGACATTCTGATCCTTTTCAGTCATCTTCGCTCTCTTTCTCTTCTTCTTCTTTTCTGAACCGAGAGGCATTAACGTTAACTGTTAACTCGATGCGATTTGCTGTTTCAATGTTCGCGACTGGCGGTTAATGTCAATGTGCATTCATACATTATATATCGCGCACTCGCGCGTAGTATATAGTTTAAATATATATATAATTAAATATATATAAGATAATATAAGAAAGAAAAGATAAGAAAAGAAAGAACCTTGAGAGATGAGACGGTTTGGCTGTGGGTAGTCCAGTGTCGTATGATTTGTCAAAGTCGCATCGAGTTAACAGTTAACGTTAACGCTCTTTCGCTCCTCAGCCAACATCACTCAAGGTCATCAGAGCAGTCAGATTTTTTTCCTCGCGAGGAAAAATAATTTTCATCCCGACAAATGCAAAACACTCCATTTTCATGTCTCTTCGCGAGGAGGACAGAGGTGTTAACGTTAACTGTTAACTCGATGCGAAAGGAAAATTCACTCAACTAATTGTCGGGATAAGTGAAGGTATTGTCTTTTAATGTCTTTTCAAGATCCAGGACAGAGGCATTCAATGTTCCGGACAACTATTGTTTTTTGCAAAATAATGACGTAACTTTGCAGCGTGAAAAGTTGATATTAGTTTGTCGTTGCATAAATAGGTGTAGATAAACTTTTAACATAGTGAAAATGCCATGATCTTATTGACAAGGCAAGTCTTGATAAAGGCGTTGAATCGGATAAGTTATCGTCTTGGATGAAAGTTTTAGATAATTTATGTATAATTCGGGTTATGTTAAGTTAGTGATTTGAGAGTGTGGAGTGTGGAGATTGATACTGCTCCTATTTTGAAATTTTATCTATTGAACATATCTTTCTTGTTGTTTCTGGAGAATGAAACAAAAGGAAGATTTTGGTTTAACGCATCATGGAAGAAATTGCATAAAGAATCATATATCATTTGTCTTCTTCTCCGTATTTTTTTAATTCAATTTCTTCCCAAAAATTGAAAAACTCCAGTAAAGGCACGGGGCTTTTGCTGGAGGTAAATATTGCTTGAGAAAAAATTGATCAAGACAGCTGATTAATATGGAAGTCGGCGGACGATGTCCTGGATTTTCTCGAATGTTGTGATACGAGTTGGAACCAGAGGCAGACGGAGCACGTTTTCGCAGAAGCCCATTGAGTTGAGCATTGCTTTTACTCCTGCTGGGTTGCCATCGACGAAGAGCAGGCTGAAGAGTTCCTTGAAACGGTGGTGAATCTCGCGAGCTGTGTCATATTCACCGGCACGAGCGAGACGTACCATTCGGCTGAACTCCTTTGGGAAAGCATTGCCGATGACGGAGATGACACCTGTGGCTCCGAGTGTGATCAGAGGGAAAGTGATGCCATCGTCGCCTGAGAGGACGTTGAATCGAGCTGGCTTATTCTTGATGATGTCGTCGATCTGATCGAAATTGCCACTTGCCTCCTTGATGGCGATGATGTTCTCGTTGTCGTTGGCAAGGCGAAGCGTTGTGGCAGCAGTCATGTTGACTCCCACGCGCCCAGGTACATTATATAATATAACAGGTACAGGGCTTGCGTTGGCAATGGCCATGAAGTGATGGTAAAGACCTTCCTGCGATGGCTTATTGTAATAAGGAACGACCGAGAGAACAGCATCAACACCTGTCCAGTCGCCTGTCTTGAGTTCCTCAACGATTGCCATTGTATTGTTGCCTCCGCAGCCGAGCACTATTGGCACACGGCCTCTGACCACTTCCGTTACGACTTTTCTTACCTTCTGGCGTTCTTCGAGTGTGAGCGTTGGTGTTTCAGCTGTAGTACAGAGCACGGCAAGGAAATCAGCTCCTGCTGTGACCTGAAACTCTACGAGACGTTCGAGCGCCTGGTAATCTACAGAATAATCAGACTTAAATGGTGTTATCAGGGCTACGCCCATTCCTTCTATTTTCTTCATAAAATTCCTTAAAAGATTCTCGCAAATATAAGGAAATATTTACAAAATGTAAAAAGATAACACTATTTTTGATTAAATTTTCAATGCACCGACGATTTCTGATACATTTTGACAACCATGGCGTTCAAGATAATCGTTGATTCCGTCGATTATCTGTATCGTGATGGTCGGATCGATGAAGTTGGCTGTGCCTACTTCGATGGCACGTGCACCACAGAGCAAGAACTCGATGGCATCGGTGGCATTCATGATTCCGCCGAGTCCGACGATAGGGATCTTGACGGCATTGTAGGTCTGCCATACGCAACGCAGGGCTATTGGCTTGACTGCTGCTCCACTCAATCCGCCTGTAATAGTCGAGAGCACAGGACGCTGTCGTTCGGCATCGACTGCCATTGCAAGGACGGTATTGATGAGTGATACGGCATCGGCTCCTGCTGATTCAACGGCCTTGGCAATATCGGTGATGCTGGTGACGTTCGGAGTGAGTTTGACGATGAGTGGCTTATTGTAAACTCGGCGTACTTCGGAAACTACTCCTTCGGCGAGGTCGCACTTGGTGCCGAAGCCCATGCCGCCAGCTTTGACGTTAGGGCAGCTGATGTTGAGTTCGATGCAAGGAATACGGTCGAGCTCGTTGAGTTTCTCCGCTCCTTCCACATAGTCCTCGACGCATGAGCCAGAAAGGTTGACGATGACGTTGGTGTCGAAATCCTTGAGCTGCGGGTAGATGTACTCGATGAAATAATCGACACCTTTATTCTGGAGTCCGACGGCATTGATCATGCCCGAAGGAGTCTCTGCCAGACGTGGATAGGCATTGCCCTGACGTGGGTGGAGAGTCGTTCCCTTGACGATGAAACCGCCAAGGCGATTGAGGTCGATGAAATCGCTGAACTCTATTCCGTAACCGAACGTGCCGGATGCTGTGAGTACTGGATTCTTGAATTCAAGACCAGCTATATTGGTTGTAAGATTTGCCATATTGAGTATTTCTGTTGATTACCAGTTAAGATCCTTGATGTCGAACACAGGACCCTCGGAGCACACGCATTTGTGTCCATCCTTGGTGTTCTCGACACAGCAGAGGCACACGCCAAGGCCGCACGCCATCTTGTTTTCGAGGCTGACTTCGCAGAAGTTTGGCTTCTCGTTTTCTGGCCAGGAAGCGACGGTCTTTGCCACTGCTTTCATCATAGGGCCGGGGCCGCAGACTCGGATATTGTCATAATCACCGCTCTTGAGTCCAGTGTGCATCGTGACGAATCCCTTCTGGCAGTCGATACCGTCAATGGTGCTGCCGTCTTCGGTGGTGACAAGCATCTTGCCGGTCTTGAGGAAATCGTCCATGAGCACAAGGTCGCCTGCGGTTCTGCCACCGAGCAGGAAGGTCACATCCGATCCGTTAGCCTTGAGCACCTTGCCGAGCTCGAGGAGCGGAGCAATGCCGACACCGCCACCGATGAGCAGGTACTTGCCCTGATGGTCGATGGTGAAGCCATTGCCAAGAGGATAAATAATATTAATAATGTCACCTTCCTTGGCAAGGGCAAGATGGTTGGTGCCATTGCCTGCACGCTGGATTAGGAGCCAGAGCTGGTTGGCATCGCGGTCAACATAGTTGATTGAGATTGGACGACGGAGGAAAACCTTTGGTTCACCGTCAACTCTGACTTCGACAAACTGTCCTGGCTTGGTTTCGCCCATTGGAGAACCATCGGCAGGAGTGAGCTTGAGGAGGAAGATTCGTGGACTAAGGTCGATGTTTTCAACGACCTTGAAGTCGGTCATGTTCTTTTTCATATATTGTTATTTGTTGTTTTGTTTCGGATAGAAAGTACAATAAGTATTGTCGTCATAAAAGACGGTAATATGGTCGATTGGCTTGGGGTCGTGCTTGTACTCAACACGTACCACCTCGCGTACAGCACTGTCCTGTATGTCCTTATGATGCTGTTTCACCATACTGCCCTTGCCAAACAATAGCCAGTCAGAATTGACATTGGGGTGCTTGTTCAGGATCTTGAGTACAAGCTCAAGACTGGGCCTGTTTCTGCCTGAAGTTATGTGACTTAAGGCAGCAGCACTGGTGCCAATCTGCTGTGCAAAGTCCTTCTGCGTGATGCCTAATGCATCGATTAATTGTTCAATGCGGTTTATCATGTCCTAAAAATCGTTTTACAAATGTATAACAATTGTTAATTTGCAAGAAAGTAATCTGATTAAGGGTATAAGAGGTTAAAATACTGATATATAGTAATATATAAGGCTAGAAAGATGCAGTATTATGTGTAAAATGGGGTTATATGCATAAATTCAGAAACCAATATGAATACAGTAGCCATATCCGACTATATAAACCGCAGAGAATCAGAGATATACCATATTAATAATATTATGTATAAATCATGCATACAAATTTTGTATATAAATCGTCTATTTTTATTCAATTTAGAAGTATTGCTCATTATAATTGAATAATTATTGAATTTCCATTTGTAAATTATTAACTAAAAAGTGTGT
>SFEH01000183.1 GCA_004557315.1 Bacteroidales bacterium | reverse complement strand
CAGCAGGTGGCACTCGCCGACGCACGAAAGGGAATAGACATGTACAGAAACGAAAAGGTGAACGTGCCCATTCTCGGACTCGTGGAGAACATGGCGTGGTTCACTCCTGCCGAACTGCCCGAAAACAAATACTACATCTTCGGAAAGGAAGGATGCAAGCGGCTGGCTGAGGAGATGAACACTCCGCTGCTGGCTCAGATTCCTCTCGTGCAGAGCATCTGCGAAAGCGGCGATGCAGGCGAGCCTGCGGCTTGCAACATCGACACTATAACCGCACAAGCCTTCATCAACCTCGCACAGGCGGTGGTAACGGTAGTGAACAAGCGAAACCGAGAACAAGCTCCAACGAAAATCGTGAGAGTGAAAAAACAATAATTATTTATGATTATGACTCCGACAGAAATCAGAAACGAAAAGCTCGCCGGGAAGATTATCAAGAATCTTGAACGACGACACATAAAGGGCTATTATTGTCCGACAACAAGTGACGCAGTGAAACTGGTCTCTAACCTCATCGAAGATGGAAGCTCTGTGACATGGGGAGGCTCAATGACCATACGCGACATGGGCATTCCTGCAGCGCTCCATGCAAGGCAGATGCTCACTGTCTATGACCGCGATCTCGCTCCTACACGTGAAGAGGCACAGCAGATTTATCTCAAAGCTTTCTCCTGCGACTACTATCTCTCAAGCATCAACGGACTTAGCGAGGACGGGGAGATAGTAAACGTCGATGGTACAGGCAACCGTGTGGCTGCAATCACTTTCGGACCAAAGAACGTGATTTTTGTCGTTGGCATCAACAAGGTGACACAGGATGTCGATGCTGCATTGAAAAGGGCAAGGTCAACAGCTGCTCCCATCAACACTGCACGATTCGACATCAGCACTCCTTGCAAGATTGACGGAGTGTGCCACAACTGCAACTCTGCCGACTGCATCTGCAACTATATTCACATCTTGCGTAACTCACCACGGGGTCGTCATCAGGTGGTCATCGTGGGTGAAAACCTTGGATACTGATGATCGTTTGTATTGCGGAGAAACCAAGTGTCGCAAGGGAAATAGCACGAATCATAGGAGCGACAACAGCACGTGATGGATACCTCGAAGGCAACGGCTACCAGGTAACATGGACATACGGACACCTCTGTACGCTGAAAGAACCTCACGACTATACAGAAGCATGGAAAATATGGTCGCTCGGACAACTGCCGATGATTCCACAACGATTTGGCATCAAACTAATACATCAGGAACATATCGAACGACAGTTTGCCGTAATACAAAATCTCATGCAGAAAGCTGAAGGAATAGTCAACTGCGGCGATGCAGGACAAGAGGGAGAACTCATTCAGCGATGGGTGATGCAAAAGGCAGGGGCTAAATGTCCGGTCAAAAGACTGTGGATATCGTCGATGACTGACGAAGCCATTGCTGAAGGATTTCAAATGCTGAAAGACCAAGACGATTACCAGTCGCTATACCTCGCCGGTGTCAGCAGGGCTATCGGAGACTGGTTGCTCGGAATGAATGCCACTCGTCTATACACACTAAAGTATGGACAGAACCATCAGGTGCTGAGCATAGGGCGTGTGCAGACTCCAACGCTTGCGCTCATCGTCAACCGACAGAAGGAGATTGAGCAGTTCAAGCCCGAAGCCTACTGGATTCTGTCCACTACTTATCGGGACACACAGTTCCTATCGACAAAAGGCAAGTTCACAAAGAAAGAAGAGGGCGAGAAATTCCTTCAGACAATAAGCGGTAAACCGTTCACTGTCACAGATGTACAGAAGAAAAACGGTACTGAACAACCTCCGCAGCTCTACGACCTCACTTCCCTGCAGGTTGACTGCAACAAAAAATACTCAATGAGTGCAGAGCAGACACTCAACATCATTCAAGGGCTTTACGAAAGAAAGCTCACTACCTATCCGCGCGTTGACACTCAGTACTTGAGTGACGACATTTACCCTAAATGTCCGCAAACTCTTCAGGGACTGATGGAGACTTACAGCCAGCTGCTTGCGCCATTGGGAGGGAAAACGCTGAAAAAGTCTAAGCGGGTATTTGATTCATCTAAGGTCACCGACCACCATGCCATCATTCCTACAGGTGTTCCTGCCCGTAACCTTACCGACATGGAACGCCATGTCTATGACCTGATAGCACGACGCTTCATCGCCGTGTTTTATCCAGACTGCAAGTTTGCAACGACTACTGTCATGGGACGAGTGGAGGACATTGACTTCAAGGCTACAGGAAAAACCATACTTGAAGAGGGATGGAGAGCCGTGTATAAGAAGGATGTAAAGGACTTTGTACAAACCACAGACAAAAAAGACAGCAACGACAATAATGAAGAACGAACCCTGCCTGCTTTCGTAAAAGGAGAAAGTGGAGAACATGTGCCTTCGCTGACAGAAAAATGGACCACTCCGCCAAAGTTCTACACCGAAGCTACACTACTTCGGGCAATGGAAACGGCTGGAAAGTTTGTTGAGGACGAGCAACTCAGAGCAGCGCTGAAGGAAAACGGCATCGGGAGACCTTCCTCAAGGGCTGGAATCATCGAAACATTGTTTAAGCGACATTATATAAAACGCGAGAAGAAAAACCTTATCGCTACTCCTACTGGCATCGAACTCATCGACACCATAAAGGAAGAACTGCTGAAAAGTTGCGAGCTTACAGGTATTTGGGAGAAAAAACTTCGTGACATCGAGGCAAGAAAATATGACCCCGCACAATTCATTGACGAACTGAAGGAACAGATAAGGCAAATCGTCATCGATGTGCTGGCGGATAACAGTAACCGAAGAGTAACAACACTTTCAGATGCCGACATGGGGAACTGTCTGCCCTCTCTGCGGACAAGGACATCTTATCAAAGGAAAGACAGCCTATGGATGCAGCCGATGGAAAGAAGGTTGCAACTACAGGTTACCATTTAAATGAAGAGTGAAGAATCATTTTAAATGAAGAGTGAAGAGTGAAATAAAATATATCGTTATTTTGGTGCTGGTCTTTGCTCTTGCATCGTGCGGAGTTGATGCCTATATGAAAAAAGGTGACCAGTTCTATGACATCGGGGAATACTTCGATGCGGCTGAGCAGTACAAGAAAGCATATTCCAGCACTCCAGCAAAGGAACGCGCCACGAGAGGAAAGAGGGCGGCGAGACTTGCCGAGTGCTACAGACGAATCAACTTCACACAGAAAGCTATTGCTGCCTACAACAATGTCATCAGATACAACCA
>SFEH01000182.1 GCA_004557315.1 Bacteroidales bacterium | reverse complement strand
GCACAAAAAACTAAGGGCAAGTACCTGTTTCCCAGATACTTGCCCTTTATATAGCTAATTTTCAGCACGTTTCGATTATTCTTCGACGGCGGCCTGCGCCGCAGCCAAACGTGCGATAGGCACGCGGAATGGAGAGCATGAAGCATAGTTCATGCCTACCTTTGCGCAGAACTTAACAGATGAAGGCTCACCACCATGCTCACCGCAGATACCTGTGCGGAGATTAGGACGAGTAGCGCGACCATTCTCAACTGCCATCTTGATGAGCTGACCAACACCCTCCTGATCGAGAACCTGGAACGGGTCAACCTTCAGAATCTTCTTCTCCATGTATGCAGGGAGGAATGAAGCGATGTCGTCACGAGAATAACCGAATGTCATCTGTGTCAAGTCGTTAGTACCGAATGAGAAGTACTGAGCCTCTTCAGCAATCTTAGCAGCTGTAAGGGCAGCACGCGGAATCTCAATCATAGTACCAATCTCGAACTCAACCTCAACGCCATACTCTGCGAACACTTCCTTAGAAGTTGCGAGGATGATAGACTTCTGCTGCTTGAGCTCCTGAACAGTACCGATGAGCGGAACCATGATCTCAGGACGCGGGTTGAAACCTTCCTTCTTCAACTGGCATGCAGCACCGAGGATAGCACGAGTCTGCATAGCTGTGATTTCCGGGAATGTGATACCGAGACGGCAACCACGATGACCGAGCATTGGGTTGTTCTCTGCCAATGAGTTAACGCGCTTCTTTATTTCTGTAACGCTTACCCCCATTTCCTTAGCCATAGTCTCCTGACCTGCCTTATCGTGCGGAACAAACTCGTGGAGAGGCGGATCGAGCAAGCGAATATTGACATGGCAACCATCCATAGCCTTGAGGATGCCATAGAAGTCAGCCTTCTGATATGGGAGGAGCTTAGCAAGAGCCTTCTCGCGACCCTCTACTGAATCAGCAAGAATCATCTCACGCATAGCAACGATCTTCTGATCATCGAAGAACATGTGCTCTGTACGTGTCAAACCGATACCCTTAGCGCCGAACTGGCGAGCCACCTTTGCGTCGTGAGGAGTATCAGCATTGGTACGGATTTCCATCTTTGTATACTTGTCGCAGAGATCCATTAACTCCTTGAAGTCTCCAGAAAGCTCAGCAGCCTTTGTCTCAATCTGACCTGCGTATACCTGACCTGTTGTACCGTTCAAAGAGATGTAGTCGCCCTCCTTGTAAACAACGCCTTCAATCTCTACAGTCTTTGTCTTGTAATCAACATTGATAGAGCCTGCGCCAGATACACAGCACTTACCCATACCACGAGCAACTACGGCTGCGTGAGATGTCATACCGCCACGAGCTGTAAGGATACCCTCAGCAGCAGACATACCAGCGAGGTCCTCTGGAGAAGTCTCGATACGAACCATGATTACTTTCTTGCCATCCTCATGCCACTCCTCAGCATCGTCAGCGTGGAATACGATCTGTCCACAAGCAGCGCCAGGAGAAGCGGGGAGACCCTGTGTGATAACCTTAGCTCTTGAGAGAGCCAACTTATCGAATACCGGGTGCAAGAGTTCGTCGAGCTTCTGAGGCTCACAGCGAAGAATAGCAGTCTTCTCATCAATCATACCCTCGTGGAGAAGGTCCATTGCGATCTTAACCATTGCAGTACCAGTACGCTTACCGTTACGTGTCTGGAGGAACCAAAGCTTGCCCTCCTGAACGGTGAACTCCATATCCTGCATATCGCGGTAGTGCTTTTCGAGCTTGTCCTGGAGAGCGTCAAGTTCCTTATAGAGTTCAGGCATAGCTTCCTCCATAGAAGGATAGTTTGCTGCACGCTCTTCTTCAGAGATGCCTGCACGCTCAGCCCAGCGCTGTGAACCGATCTTTGTAATCTGCTGCGGTGTGCGGATACCAGCAACAACGTCCTCGCCCTGAGCGTTAATCAGGTATTCACCGTTGAAGAGGTTCTCACCATTACCGGCGTCACGGCTGAAGCAAACACCTGTAGCAGATGTCTCGCCCATGTTACCGAATACCATAGCCATAACAGAAACAGCTGTACCCCACTCGTCAGGAATTCCTTCCATCTTACGATAGAGAATAGCACGCTCGTTCATCCAGCTGCGGAACACAGCGCAGATAGCACCCCAAAGCTGCTCCTTCGGATCAGTTGGGAAGTCGCTACCAGTCTGCTCCTTGATAGCCTTCTTGAAGAGCTCAACGAGCTTCTTCAGCGACTCTACAGAGAGGTCCTTGTCAAGAACAACACCCTGCTCTTCCTTCATCTTCTCGATAATAGCCTCGAACGGATCGATATCCTCTTTGTTCTCAGGCTTCATGCCAAGAACAACGTCACCATACATCTGAACAAAACGGCGGTAGCTATCATATACGAAGTGTGGGTTGCCAGTCTTCTCAACCATACCCTCAGCAACCTCGTCATTCAAACCAAGGTTGAGGATGGTATCCATCATACCCGGCATAGAAGCACGAGCACCTGAACGTACAGAAACCAACAGAGGGTTCTTCGGATCGCCGAACTTGCAGTTCATCAGTTCCTCTGTGTGAGCAACAGCAGCATTCACTTCAGCTGTAAGAAGCTCAACGATCTTGTCCTGACCTACTTTATAATACTCGTTGCAAGTGTCAGTTGTGATTGTAAAACCAGGAGGCACCGGCACACCGATGTGGTTCATCTCGGCAAGGTTAGCACCCTTACCACCGAGTACCTCACGCATTGAAGCATTACCTTCGGCCTGTCCATTGCCGAAAGTATAAACTCTTTTTTCGCTCATAAATAGTAATTATATGTCTAAAACGTTAATATTTTTTCTTGATATTACATCATCTGCATTTGTCAAAGCAATCGTTTGCATATCTCATTTTATATATATGGGAACGTTTACATTAACCAACTGCAAAGATAATCTCTATTTCGCAAAACTCCAAAATTTTTCAGCTAAATTTGCTATCTCTATATTGCATTTTATATTGTTCACGCAAACACAAAATTATCAATTTGCTTTTTTACAAACATAAATAGATTTAGGGA
>SFEH01000181.1 GCA_004557315.1 Bacteroidales bacterium | reverse complement strand
GTAGGAGTCTCTGCCCAGCGCACCCTATGATGTCTGAACCATGCCGACACCTCATCATGCTCGCGCTTCGAGATATTCAGCGGCAATGGCATGCAGTCCTTGATCTGCTGATTCTGGCCAGGCATTACCATATCCTGCTTATATACGGCACGTGTATGCGCCTCAAGGTCCCCGCCCATCGAAAGGTCAGCAAGGTCAAAGCCCCACTGGTGTCCTTCAGCAGGTTTGCCGAATTCCTTGACAAACACGTTGGTGAATTTCTGATACTGCTCTGTTGCTCGCGCTTCATCCCAGTCAAAGTTCTGGTCACGGCATGACGCAAGACTCACTACTGTGAGCAATGTCAATACAACACTTGCATTTCTTAAGATTAGATTCCGTTTCATATCTGATTCTTAAACATAATTCCTTGTTAAACTTATTGCAAAAAGCATAATTTGCTTTGCAAAGTTAATATAAAAAGAAATAAAACACACAAAAATGGCAAAAAAACAGTTCTTTCGACATCGTTTTCTTGCCATTCTTGTGTTTTTTGAAAATCCAGATAAAAAAAATCCACTAATTATCAACGCGATTCATCACTTCGCCACTATTGTCTCAATGCTTCATAAAGTTGGTCAATAGCGACCTTTGCATCGCCTCCTGCTGCATCGAGCAGCTGCACGAACTTACTGCCGATGATGGCTCCATTTGCATTGGCCTGAGCCGACTCCAGAGTCTGCTTGTTGCTGATACCGAAACCTATCATTGTCGGGTGGTTGAGCTTCATGTCGCGCACCTTGTTGAAATATGCCTGCTTGGCTGCATCAAACTCCTTCTGCGCACCGGTTGTGGCAGCGCTCGAGACCATGTAGATGAAGCCATCGGTATTCTGGTCGATAAAGCGGATGCGCTCCTCGGATGTCTCTGGCGTGATGAGCATGATCATGCGGAGGTCATAGCGGTCGGCAATAGGCTTGAACTCTTCCATGTAGTCCTTGAAAGGCAGGTCGGGCAAAATCATGCCGTCGATGCCCACCTCAACACACTTCTGGCAGAACTTCTCAAAGCCGAATCTCACAATCGGATTCATATAGCCCATGAGGATGAGCGGTATATCCACATCTTTGCGAATATCCTTGAGCTGCTCAAACAGGAGCTTCAGACTCATGCCGTTGCGCAATGCCTTGGTGGCTGCATCCTGAATGACAGGTCCATCAGCCATAGGGTCAGAAAAAGGAATTCCCACCTCTATCATGCTGATGCCATTAGCTGCAAGCGTACGTATCACATTGGCTGTACCGTCGAGCGTAGGCGCTCCGGCACAGAAGTATATACTGAGCAGATTTTTCTTATTGTCTGCAAAAAGTCTATTTATTCTATTCATGATTTAATTTCTTTGATAAATTGTTGTAGTTTAGCAACGTCCTTAACACCTGGCGAAATATCGAATCTTGAGTTCAAGTCGATACCGAGCCAACGCGGATGCCGGAACACACGCAACTCTGGCAAGCACTCCATGCCTATGCCTCCTGCAAGGAAGAAAGGTGTCTTGCCGCGATAGCTCGACAGCAGACTCCAGTCGAACGATATGCCCGAGCCTCCATAGCCTGCTGTAGGTGTCTCGAAGAGTATGCCATCGACATATCCGTCCCATATCTGCGCCTTCATGACCTGACTGCGCGATGCTACAGCTATCGAGCGCACTATCTTGACTGATGCCAATCCTTCTTCCTCCAGACTCTTGCGAAGACCCAGCACGAAAGCTGGAGTCTCGTCACCGTGCAGCTGTACAAAGGTCAGTCCAAAGTCCTTGACTCGCGACACTATGTCATCGACTGCCGAATTCACAAACACTCCTACCCTATGACAGCCCTCTGGCAGATAATCAGGCTTCGTCTCGACGTTGCGCGGTGACTTGTCATAGAAGATGAATCCCATCAGGTCAACACCAAGAGCCTCTACGTCGCGAATATTCTGGGCATCGCGCATCCCACAGACTTTTATATACATGCTTTCACAAAATTAGCGAGTGCTTGACCCGGATCTTTTTCTTTCATAAAACATTCACCGATCAGGAAGCCGCGGAATCCTGCCTTACGGAGTTCCGACACAATGGCTGGATTGCTTATGCCCGATTCGCTGACCAGCAGCGGACGGTCGCTTTCTGCGAGATGTGCAACGGCTTGCTGCATCTCATTGGCAATGTCGAAGCTATGCTGCACGTCGGTATGGAAGGTGCCCAACGAACGGTTGTTGACTCCAAGCATATCAGGAATGGCAGCTTCGAGATAAGACAGTTCGGCAAGATCGTGCACTTCGAGCAGCACTTCAAGTCCAAGGGAATGGGCTGTTGCCAATAGGTCGGCATATTGCTGCGGATAGAGGTCGGCAGCGATGAGCAGCACGGCATCGGCTCCTACCAGTCGAGCCTCATAGAGCTGATATGGGTCGATGATGAACTCCTTGCGCAATATGGGCAACTGTGGCACCATGTCGCGCACCTGACGTATGAACTCCAGTTCTCCGCCGAAATACTTCTTGTCGGTGAGTATGCTCACTGCACTTGCCCCACCTTCAGCGTACTTCGGCACGACATCGGTCACCTCAGCATCGGCATGGATCCAGCCTTTGCTCGGACTCTTGCGCTTGAACTCGGCTATGATGCCGCTCGCACTTCCTGCCAGGCTCTGCTTCATCGAACGCATTTTCAGCGAGCCGTCTTGAGCAATCTTCTTCTCGGTCAGTTCCTTCAGATAGTCGAGCGACATTTCGTTCTGGGCGATAGCCAATTCAACCCGCTTGTTGGCTACTATCTCTTCAAGTACATCTTTCATACTCACGAATTCAATTCAACAAACTTCTTGAAGGTCTCAAGTGCCTTGCCGCTTTCGAGAGCCTCACGCGCCATAAGCACGCTGTCCTCGATGCTCTGGTTTCTGTCCATCACGGCAATACCGCAGGCAGCATTGGCGATGATGACGTTCTTTTGCGCCTCGGTCGATGTTCCCTCAAGCACGCTGTCAAAAATCTTCCAAGCCTCCTCTGGCGTGCTGCCACCATAGATCTCATGAGGGTCAAGATAGTTGAGTCCAAGGTCTTTTGGTGTAAACACCTTCTCAAAATAG
>SFEH01000180.1 GCA_004557315.1 Bacteroidales bacterium | reverse complement strand
GGTGGCTCAAAGTCCCTTACCGCACGTCAAAAGGGAGAGACGATAGAACGTACTATGGGAGTGCCTCAAGGCTCGGTCATAGGTCCGGTTCTTGCCAATATGTTTCTCCACTACACGTTCGACAAGTGGATGCGCATCCACTACCCAAACGTTCCATTTGAACGTTATGCCGATGACACGATATGTCATTGCGTAAGCAAGGCGCAGGCGGAAAATCTGAAAGAAGTTCTGACCCGCCGCTTTGAACAATGCCGTTTGAAACTCAATGCGGAGAAGACCAAGATAGTGCAATGTCCCACATCAACCCGAAAGAAGGTAGAAGGCTCTGAGGCTTACTTTGATTTTCTCGACTATACTTTCCAATGCCGCAAAGCTTGGAATAGGAAGCAGGGTCAGTGCTTCACGAACTTTCTTCCTGCCATCAGCAAGAAATCGGTGAAGAAACTGCATGAGAAGATGAAGGAGTGGAAGCTGCATTCGCATCTTGACTGGAAACTCCAGCAGGTGGGGATAGAGATTGAGAGCCAAGTCCGAGGTTGGTACAATTACTACAACAAGTTCGGCAAGACCGAATTTGTCAAGGTTATGAACCACCTGAACATGGTGCTTGCCTATTGGGTACGCAGGAAATACAAGCGTTTCCATCGTAAGCCCATTGTCAAGGCTTTCAGTTCCTGCAACCTCGGCTGCACTCGGCATAGCATTCAAGCCTGCTTGATGCTCTGCTCTCGTTGGCACGAGCTTTCAGTTGGCTGCAAGAGATAGCGAGCAAAGACCGCAGTCTATTCTATCATTGGCAGAGAGGTCAAACACCAAGATTATGTCTATGTACAAAGAGTTGGGTGTGAAGAGCCGTGTGAGGGGAGACTTTCGCGCACGGTTCTGTGAGAGGGTGAGGGTGAAACTCCCTCGCTCTACTCGACCTATGATTCTCGAGCATCAACACACCCTTTTTTAGGCCACATTGGGTGCAAAACACACAAATGCAAGGTTGCGCTTACGGCAACGCAACCTTGCATATAAAAAATGAAATAGAAGTTTATTTGTTGACAGTCAGCTTGACTGTAGTACCGTCGGCACGGCGGATGATGTTGATGCCACGCTTCATCGACGATTTCTTCATGCCGTTGAGGTCATAGATGTCAACACCTGCGGGTGAAGTCTCAACACTGCCAATGCCCGTTTCGATATCTACAGTCACACCGACCGTTGCCTCAGCCAGTTTGCCGTTGGAATTGATGCCCAGAGTCACCACGGCATCACCATTCTTTAGCGGAGTGATGACGAGCTTGTCGGCCACGATTTCCGCCTTCAGCACGGTTTCATCGCTCACCGCCTTGACGGTCTTCACGATGGCGGCATCCATATTGTCGGCATCGGTGGCAATGTCTCCCAGCGGCACCTCTACAGGGGAATCCGACTCGATGGTGACATCGTCTGGACTGGAGACTATTGGCGCTTCATTGTCGGGGAATACAGGCAGGGATGGGAACCAGTAGTTCTGTATCATGGGGTATTCAGCCAGATAGTTGCCGTCGGCATCATACTTGCGCACAATGTATGTGGGGTCGCCAAAATTATGAAACAGCGACAAGTATAAATCCCCTGTAACAGGATGAGAACGCATGGAACATCCATAGAGTTTCCATCCTTCGTCATCGGCTGTATCAAGATTGATTATCATCTGTGTTTCATTGCCGTCAATATCATATTTGAAAATCATATAATTGCTGAACCACGAGTTATTGCCACCATTCCAATATAATACATTCTCCACATTTGATGCACAGAAGCCGTCTGGAGTCCACGCATACCAGGAATTAGCCGGAGGGTAAAGCCCCATGTTGGGGTCGATGTAAACCACCGACGACTCCAATGTATGCGGGTTGGTCTTGATTAAAAACGGCAAGGTAACACCCGAACCGCTCTCGTTCCGGGCAACCGACACCCACACGTTTCCATCCTTCGACATCACGATGGACGAACCTACAGCAGGCTTGTCATCATTGTCCAACTGTTCACTCTCATCAAGATACGTATTAAATTCATCAATGAAAGCCGGTATTGCAATGACCTTCTTCACTTTGTCAATCTTAGGGTCGATGACAAGGATGCCTGCACTCTGATGAACGGCAAACACATAATCACCCACCCTGACCATTGAGCCAACCTGTCCATAATACAGATTAGGATTGGAAGGGTTGGTATTTCCACCATTATCATCATCTGAGGCGTAAGGATTATCTGAGCCTTCCACCTTTCCTGTCACTTGCAATGACTCCGTGTCGAAAATCCAGATACCGTTGCTGGTACTGATATAAACCTTTGTCTCGTCAACGCCAACACAACCTCTTCCATCGGCCACGCCTCCATCAGGGTCGATGGTCTGCAATTGGCATATCATCTTCATAGATTTGGCATCAGCCACCGTAAATCGACCTCCTGCAACAGAGGCTCCAGGGTCTTTTTCCTGTTTTGCAACAAGATAAAACCTGTCACCGTAAATCTGTCCGTACTGGTTGGTACAACCGAGTTGGTTGTCAGGATTTTCTTTCTGGAACACTCGATAAATCCATTCGCCGTCATTCGTAAGAAAATTCACGGTAGAGTTTTGGTGTCCATACCAGTCTTCATTGACAAAGAATACGCCGTCAGAATAATCAGATGTTGACTGGGCATTCATGCCTGTCGCCATAGTCGTCAGTGCGACGACTATGAGCGACAAGATGTTATTGTTTTTCCACAACATAAATCCTTATTGCACTTTGATGAATATTGTTTTCCCGTTTTTGACCATAGCCTTCTTGAACAATCCACTTGCATCGCCGGTATTATAGAGTCTCATTCCACCGAGACTGTAAACCTCCATGCCATCTTGAATGTCATCATCACCATGGAGTTCAGCAATCTTCGAAGTTGCATCACTGTCTTTCTGTGTAGCTCCGCTATTCGTTTCCTTTGTATAGTCAACCGGATTACCGTTCACATCATTCACAGGCAAGGATATGCCCTCAAAAACAGTGTTGGCAGGAAGATGTTTGTAAGCATTACTTTGCACATCAACAACATATTCTCCATCCTTCAAAATCATATTGTCGGTTTGTTCATTGTCAACAAT
>SFEH01000179.1 GCA_004557315.1 Bacteroidales bacterium | reverse complement strand
CAGCCTGCTTCTCACGGCGATGCTCGAGCTCGATGTTGTAGATCTGCGACTTCAGCAGCTGAAGAGCCATCTCGCGGTTTTTAGGCTGATCTCGGGTCACCGTACACGACTGCAACAGCTCTGTCTCAACACCAGTATATGGGTCAAGGTACATATAGCGGGCACGCACACCCGATTCTACCTTGTTGACGTTCTGTCCGCCAGCGCCACCCGAACGGAAGGTATCCCATGTCAAGCGACCTGGGTCGATTGTCACCTCGATGGTGTCATCTATCATAGGGAATGCAAATACCGAAGCGAACGACGTCATGCGCTTGCCCTGTGCATTATAAGGAGAGACACGCACCAAGCGATGCACGCCATTCTCCGACTTCAGGTAGCCAAATGCCATGTCGCCCTCAATCTCGAGCGTGGTGCTCTTGATACCGGCGTCATCGCCTTCCACCAGATCCTGCACAGTCACCTTGTAGCCGTGGTCTTCAGCATAACGCATATACAGGCGCATCAGCTGCTCAGCCCAGTCGTTGGCCTCTGTGCCACCTGCACCAGCGTTGATCTTTAGGATGCAGTTCATATTGTCTTCCTCGCCCTGCAGCATGTTCTTCAGCTCAATCGACTCAAACAGTGCGATGGTCTTAGCATACAGCTCGTCAACCTCTGCCTCAGTCACGAGTTCTTCCTTGTAGAACTCAAAAGCAGTGGTGAGCTCGTCAACGTTGACTTTTGCTTCATTATACGCTTCTATCCAACGGCGAATGCCTTTCACAACCTTCATCTGTGCTTCGGCAGCCTTCTGGTCCTCCCAGAAACCTGGAGCCTGTGTGCGCAGTTCCTCTTCCTCGAGCTGAATCTTCTTGTTGTCGATGTCAAGGTAGCGGTGAAGGTCGGACAAACGGTCTTGTGTAGCCTTCAATTGTTCAATTGTTATCATCTTATTCCTGTATTTTGACCGCAAAGTTATACAATTTTTTCGAAATATGCAAAAAACATAGCGAAAGTTTGCAAACATATTCAGATTATTGTTATCTTCGCAACTTGTAGATGTTATTTCTATATTAACACACAATAGCAATGGATCAAGATTCGGCATTTTATAAGGCAATAGATCTTCTGAAATCAATGATTTCGACTCCTTCGACGAGCCGGAACGAAGAGGCAGTAGCCAATCTCATTGGAGACTATCTTGCTAATGAGACAGGACTCGAGGTACATCGCTCGGGCAACAATGTGTGGGTCATTGCCCAGGGGTTTGACCCATCCCGTCCGACTCTGCTTCTCAATAGCCATTGCGATACCGTGAAGCCAGTGGCTACATGGACGCGCGACCCTTTTGCGCCTGTCGAGGAGATGGTCGAAGGTGCTTCTGGCCGAATTGAAACGCGCCTCTACGGACTTGGCTCCAACGATGCTGGTGCTCCGCTCGTTTCGCTTCTCCACACCTTCCTTCTGCTCAAGGACATTCCGCAGGCCTACAATCTCGTTTTCCTCGCTTCGTGCGAAGAGGAGGTGTCTGGAAGGAATGGCATAGAGAGCGTATTGCCGTTGCTGCCAAGGATTGACCTTGCCGTGGTGGGTGAACCTACGGGAATGCATGCTGCCATTGCCGAGAAAGGCTTGGTGGTGCTCGATGCTGTGGCTCATGGCAAGTCAGGTCATGCAGCCCGCAACGAGGGTGTCAACGCTATCTATATCGCACTCGATGCCATTCAGAAACTTCGATATTTCAGTTTTGAGAACGAGTCGCCAACCCTTGGTCCTGTCAAGATCACGGTTTCGGTCATCAATGCCGGCACTGTCCACAATGTTGTTCCCGATCTGTGCAGCTTCGTAGTCGATGTGCGCAGCACCGACGCATATACCAATCAGGAGATAGTGGCTCGCCTGCAGCAGCTTGTTGCTCCAGTCGAACTCACTCCACGTTCCACCCGTCTTCAGCCTTCGGGTATAAGCGAGGTCCATCCTATCATACAGCGCATCAAGACCTTGGGACGCCAGTGTTTCGGCTCACCGACATTGAGCGATCAGGCTCTGCTCTCATGTCCGAGTGTCAAGATCGGACCAGGTGACTCTGCCCGTTCCCATACAGCCGACGAATACATCTGCCTCGAAGAGATACGCGAGGCGATACAACTTTATTTCAGCCTATTGAATGGACTTAATTTCTAATACACTTTAATAGCCTTATGACTGCCAAAAACATTAAAGACTATCTGAATAAGGGAGTCCGCCGTCTGCGTCACCGCAAGGGTTTTGGAGTTCACTCGCCTTTTGCATTCTCGATCATTACTGATGTGATTGAGGAAAGAAGCGCCTATTACGCATATTCAGAAATGTATCGTATCTATGGCGCCAAGACACCAATCTCATTCAAGGTGGCATGTCTGCTCCTCCGTCTTGCCAACCGTTTCAGGGCTCGTCAGATACTTGAAGTCAGTTGCGATGGAGGCTATTCTGTACTGCCTATACTCTTGACCGACAGTCGCAATGCCATGGTCACCGTTGCCGACCAGCAGCAACAGACTGACACGCTCAATATCCTGTCAAATCACAAGCAACTCATAGGTCAGCTTTCCTTCTGCGAGTCGCTGTCTTCTGTTTCCGATGACTATAAGGCCGACATGATCATCGTCTCATCATTGCCTTCGGGTTTTACCCAACAGGAACTGGCTCAATGGGTCTTTTCGCATACCCACGAGACGTCGCTCATCTTTGTCAAAGGCATACAACCAAAACGACCTCTCGTTGATTTCTGGGACTCATTCTGTGACAATGAATCTGTAGAAATTACTATGGACCTTTACGACTATGGATTAGCCATCAGAAGACCTCGTTTTTACAAACAACACTATGTAGTGTCGTTTTAATGGTAAAAAAATGTTAAATATTTGCATATAATTGATTGATTTCTCACAAAATGAATTATCTTCGCGCGCAAATTTGATAATTTATTCTTTCTTGCAAACTTTTAATATCTAATAATATGGGATTTTGGACATTAGAATTGACTACTAAGCTCGAGGATGCTCCTTGGCCAGCCACTATCGCAGAACTACTTGACTATGCTAATCGCTCAGGTGCACCTCTTGAAGTGATTGAGAACTTGCAAGAGATGGAAGAAGAAGGCGAAGTATCAGAGATCTATGAAAACATCGAAGAC
>SFEH01000040.1 GCA_004557315.1 Bacteroidales bacterium | reverse complement strand
ATTCGGTGGTAGATATTATCATGCCATGGTGCTACGAGCATATCCTGCATCCTGCACTTGAGTTGTTGAAAAAGTAAATTATCTCAATAACATATATTTAGCTCCGCACCCAACAACTGCGGGGCTTATTAAATCAATGAATAAAGAAACTAAATCGGAAGACGTATTGCAAGAAATCGCTTCGAGCGAATATAAGTATGGCTTCACGACCGACATTGATACAGAAATCATCCCAACGGGACTCAATGAGGATGTGGTTCGCCTGATTTCGCAGAAGAAAGGTGAGCCAGAATGGATGTTGCAGTTCCGTCTCGATGCCTATCGATATTGGCTTTCTCAGGAAGCTCCGACATGGGGACATGTTCATGTCGATCCTGTCGATTATGACAAGATCTCGTTCTATGCGGCTCCAAAGAAGAAGGTACAGTCGAAAGATGAGGTTGATCCAGAGATCCTGAAGACTTTCGACAAGCTTGGCATCCCTCTCCACGAGCGCGATACCCTGCTTGGCATCTCTTCTGAAAGCAACATGGCGGTCGATGCCATTGTCGATTCTGAGAGCCAGAAGACCACCTATCGAGACAAGCTTGCCGAACTCGGCATCATCTTCTGCTCGTTTGGCGAGGCTGTCAAGGAATATCCTGATCTTGTGCGCAAGTATCTGGGCAAGGTCGTACCTGTTCGCGACAATTATTATTCGGCGCTCAACAGTGCCGTATTCAGCGATGGTTCGTTTGTCTATATCCCAAAGGGTGTCCGTTGTCCGATGGAGCTTGCCAGCTATTTCCGCATCAACTCAAGCGGAACAGGACAGTTTGAACGCACGCTCATCATTGCCGACGACGACTCGTATGTGTCATATCTCGAAGGCTGTACGGCTCCGATGCGCGACGAGAATCAGCTGCATGCCGCTGTAGTCGAGATCTATGTCCACGACCGTGCAGAAGTCAAGTATTCGACCGTCCAGAACTGGTATCCAGGCGACAAGAACGGCAAGGGAGGTGTCTATAACCTTGTGACCAAGCGTGCTCTCTGTGCAGGCGATTTCTCGAAGATCAGCTGGACACAGGTCGAGACAGGCTCGGCCATCACATGGAAGTATCCGAGCTGTGTCCTGAAGGGTGACAATTCCAACGGTGAGTTCTACAGTGTGGCAGTGACCAACAACTATCAGGAAGCCGACACAGGTACCAAGATGATACACATCGGCAAGAACACACGTTCGCGCATCATCTCAAAGGGTATTTCGGCAGGTCATAGCCAGAACAGTTATCGTGGTCTGGTCAAGGTGCTTCCCGGAGCCGATGGAGTCCGCAACTTCACACAGTGCGACAGTCTCCTTCTCAGTGATACCTGCGGTGCCCACACCTTCCCAGTGATGGATATCCAGAATCCGACGGCTGTGGTTGAGCACGAAGCCACCACATCCAAGATCAACGAGGATCAGCTCTTCTATTGTCAGCAGCGAGGCATCAAGGAAGAAGATGCCGTGAGTCTCATCGTGGGCGGTTATGCCCGTGAGGTGGTTCAGAAGCTCCCTATGGAGTTCGCTGTCGAAGCTCAGAAGCTTCTTAGTATAAGTATTGAAAATTCAGTAGGATAATATGAGTTTATTAGAAATCAAGAATCTGCACGCTACCGTAGGCGGTAAAGAGATTTTGCGGGGCATCAATCTCACTATCAATCCTGGAGAGATTCATGCCGTGATGGGTCCTAATGGCGCAGGAAAGTCAACGCTTTCAGCCATCCTCACAGGCAATCCTCAATACACCGTGACCGAAGGTAGCATCACATATAATGGCAAAGACCTTCTTGCCATGTCGCCAGAGCAGCGTGCATGGGAAGGCATCTTCCTCTCGTTCCAGTATCCGGTCGAGATTCCGGGTGTTTCGATGGTCAATTTCATGCGCACGGCAGTCAATGCCCATCGTGAGTATCAGGGTAAGCCTGCTCTCACTGCTACCGAGTTCCTCAAGATGATGCGCGAGAAGCGTGCCGTCGTCCAGCTTGACAACAAGCTTGCCAACCGTTCGGTCAACGAGGGTTTCTCGGGCGGAGAGAAGAAGCGCAACGAGATCTTCCAGATGGCAATGCTTGAGCCTCGCCTCAGCATTCTCGACGAGACCGATTCAGGCCTTGATGTTGATGCTCTCCGCGTGGTGAGCGATGGTGTCAACCGACTCAAGTCGGCCGACAATGCTTCGATTGTCATCACCCACTATCAGAAGCTTCTCGATTATGTTAAGCCACAGTTCGTGCATATCGTCTATAAGGGTCGAATCGTGAAGGATGGCGGGCCAGAGCTTGCTGACCGCATCTTTGCCGAGGGATTCGACTGGATCAAGCAGGAACTTGGAGAATAAATATAAAGACTATTGTTAATGGAGAATTCCGCTAATCAATATATTGAACTATACGAGTCTCAGCGAGAGCTCATCAATGCCAACAGCGCGTCTTCGCTCAATGCTTTGCGCGATGAGGCGTGTGCCCTCTTGCGTCGTGTCGGTCTGAAGAAGTCGAAGGATTTCTCTGCCACCGACCCCGAGGAGCTCCTGTCCTATGATTACTCGCTCAATCTGGCTCGCTATGAAGTGCCTACACGCAAGGAGGATCTCTTCACTTGTGGAATACCAGAATTGAGCACCAATCTGCATTTCCTGGTCAATGAGCAGTATATCGATGTCTCGTCTTCTCACCTTCACCCTTCCGCACCAGCACAGCAGTATTTCGTTGGTAGCTTACGTGTTTTTGCCGAGCAGTATCCAGAGCTGATTGCCCGCTACTACAACAAGCTTGCAGGCAACGACCCTATCACCCCCGAGAGCAAGTCGAATGCCGATTTGCGCATGTTGGGTGAGTCGGCACTCAATACTATGCTTGCCCAGGATGGTTTCGTGCTTTATGTGCCTGCTGGCATTGAGGTCGAAAAGCCGCTTCAGCTCATCAGCCTCCTGCGTAGTGTCGATGACTTCATGGCATGCCAGCGACTGCTGATCATCATTGGCGATGGCGCAAAGGCGAGTCTCTTGGTGTGTGAACATGATTCCGACCTTGCCGATGTCAAGCTGCTCGACCTTCAGGTCACCGAGATCTTTGTGGGCAAGGGTGCAACCTTCGATATGTATTGCCTCGAAGAGCACAAGGAGAATGTGGTGCGTCTGAGCAATGTCTATATGCATCAGGAGGAGGGAAGCAATGCCGCTGTCGGCGAGTTTGTGCTCACAGCAGGCAAGACCCGCAACCGTGTCTATGTCGATCTCGATGGCGAGCATATTGATGCCAACCTCTTCGGCATGGTGATTGCCGACAATAAGCAGGAGGTCGATAATATCACGTTCATTGATCACAAGCACCCTCATTGCAACAGCAACGAGCTCTTCAAGTATGTGCTCGATGGCGAAGCCAAGTGCAGCTTCATCGGACGAATCCTTGTTCGCGACGGAGCTGTCAAGACCGATGCACATCAGACCGACCGCAATCTCTGTCTCACCGACAAGGCTCGCATGATTGCTCGACCAGAACTCGAGATATATGCCGACGATGTGAAGTGCTCGCATGGAGCCACAGTAGGTCAGCTCGACCAGAATGCGCTCTTCTATATGCGCACACGAGGCATACCTGAAGACGAAGCTCGCATGCTTCTGATGTTTGCCTTTATGGGCGATGTCATCGAGAACATCCGCATCGAGCCTCTACGCGACCGACTGAAACATCTCATTGAGAAACGTTTCCGAGGCGAACTGACACAATGCAAGAATTGCAGTATCAGCAAGAAATGATAAGTAAACAAAAATGCGCATCCAAATATCAGGGTGCGCATTTTTGTTTTTAAATTGAAATGTTTCTCAATAAATATGTTTACTTTAGGATATGCTTATGTCATGAAACAATCTCTTTGCTTGTTGTCCTTATTCAACGAGGATGTTGAACTCCGAGCCACCTCCGTAGTCGCGTCCATTCTGGCTGTCGAGACCAGTGAAGCGGATGTAGCGAGCCTTGACAGGAGCCGCAAACATCACACGTTGCAGAGACTGCTCTTTGCCAAACTCTCCTTCGACAACAGGCTCACTCCAGTTCTTGGCATCGTTGCTTACCTGGATGCGATAGTGCTTGATGTTGCCCGAAGTGCCGTCGAGTATTGGCAGATAAGTGAATCCCTTGATGGTCTTCTCTTCACCTGCATCGAAATCCACCCAGTGAGGATATTGAGCCACTGTCACGCTGTACATTGTGAACCATACGGTGTTTGGATCGCCATCCACAAGGTGTTCAGCCTCTCCGTAGTCCGATTCCTGGCTTGAAGCATAAATCACTTCCAGCGGAGCAATCTCGATGCGCTCGTAAGTCTTGACAGTCTTGATCTTGTCATTGTCCTTATACCATGCAGTCACCGTACCGCCATTGCTCATGTCGATAGGCTGGCTGTAGGTCTGGGCCTTGATCTTCTTCAGCTGTTTCTTTGTTGCGCCCATAGGAACCACAGTGTAGCATATCTCGGCGTTTTCACGTTCGGTTGTGATGGTGAGTCTGCCCAGTCGGTCACATTCCATGGTCAGAGGCAGTTCGCCTGCACCTGCCACCTTGGCATTGGCGTTGAGGTCGGTGTTGGCAGCAGTCGGACGGATGATGAAGCCGAACGAACGAGCCGAAGCGAATGTGCGGTCATCATCGAGCGGGCCACCCTGTCCGCAAGAGTTGCCTCCGAGACCAGTCACCTTGGCATCGATATGCAGGTAAGTGCCATCGCTCTTTGGCAACTGATATGGGTGAGGGGCAAGGCAGAGCTGCATGTCGCTCCAAGGCAGTGCCGATGTTGACATCCTGTCGGTTGCCACAAACTGGACGCCCGAGCCATTGCCAGTGGTCAATGCACACCAGCGCACATCCTCGCGGTTGGCCATATCCTGTGGTTTAGGGAATGGCTCAAACTGATCAGCCACCGTGCTTTCGTACAGATCTACGAACGAACCTGTGTATCGGTCGTTGTAGTTGTTCTTAGGTCCACGTCCGAAATAGGTGTATCGGTCAAACTCTGAAGGCAGCTTCATGGCATATCCGATACGTGCAAGGTCGGTCTTTGGAGCATTGGATGTGATGCCGCTCTGCAGCTCCACTGATCCGTCAGGATAAACCGTCCAGTTCTGTTGTGCATAGATGCAGAATCCGTCGTCATCCATGTCGCCCTGTGGCTCGAAGGCATTGTGACCCGAAGCGCCACCAGTGTATTTGAACTTCTTGTCCGAACGGCACACTACTGAATAAGCCACCACTACACTTCCGTCAGTACGGGTATAGACAACAGGCTCACCCTGTGCCTTGTGCGACAGGTTGTTCAGTCCGTTGGCAGCCCATTGTCCACGAGCCCAGTTGTCGTTATCTACTGGAGCACGCCATGTGTCGAGTTTCGGACCTTCAGCAAAAGTCTCTTTACCATTATATATAAGCGAAGCAATCGAACCGCTCTCGTTGCAGAATACGACGCTGAAGCCGTTGCCCGCCACTTCTACCTTGCCAGCTTCAGTGTTGACGGTCAAAGCACCGCCGTTGCTTGCTGCTTCTGCTATCGATGGGAAGTTCTTTTCTACAGGAAGCTCAAACTGCTCTTCTGCCTGAACGAAGCCCTTCTTTGCCCAAGGCATGTCGTTAGCGAGCAGGAACTGCACCTTCACGTGGTATGTAGCGTTCTTCTCAAGCGAAGCCATGTCGTAAGGGATTCTGATGTTCTGACGTTCGCGTGGGCCGATAATTTTCTTCGGACCAATGAAGTTGCGGTTGATGTCACCCACCTGCTTTCCGTCTTTCCAGAGGCTCCATACCATCTCAAGGTCGGTCATCGGAGTATAATAGTTCTTGTTGAAGACCTCGATCATACCCTTGGCAGCATCGATCATCTTCACGCCCACATACTGATAGACCTTCTTGACCTCATAGAATGCAGGTTTTGGAGAATGGTCAGGATAGAGGATGCCGTTCATGCAGAACATACCGTCGTTAGGCTTGTCACCGAAGTCGCCTCCGTAAGCCATATATCGTTCGCCGGTCTTTGGGTCATAGTTCCAGAGAGCCTGATCCACCCAGTCCCAGATTGCGCCACCGCAGAAGAAGTTGGTGCTTTCGATTGCCTCCCAGTACTGTGGAAGGTCGCCCACGGCATTGCCCATCGAGTGAGCATATTCCGAGATGTGGAATGGATAGACGATGTCCATCTTGCCCTTGACAGCCTCGCGCATCCAGCCGATTGAAGGATACTGGTTAGAGCCCATATCCACGATGCGGTTGTTGCGTTCATACTGCACAGGACGCGAAGGGTCGAATTCGTGAATGGCCTTATATGCCTCCTTGAAGTTGTCGCCAGGACCGGCTTCATTGCCCAACGACCATATCACGATGCTTGGCGCATTGATATGAGCGCGGACAGCCTCCATGACACGTGCCACATGGGCATTCCTGAATTCAGGTACATGGCTCAGCGAAGCCGCACCATAGTAATATTGGTGACTCTCGATGTTGGCTTCATCTTCGAGATATATACCATACTTGTCGCATGCGTAGAACCAGTAAGGGTCGTTTGAATAGTGGGAAGTGCGCACGTGGTTGATGTTGCCTCGGCGCATGAGCATGATCTCATCGATCATCTGCTGGTGAGTGATGGTATTGCCCGATGCGAGATTGATTTCCTGACGGTTCACGCCCTTCAGCTTCACAGGCATGTCGTTGATGTAATAGTAGCGGCCTGCCAATCCGAACTCATCGTCCTCGGCCTTGGTGTCGCGTATCTCCACCTTTCTCACGCCGAAATAAGTCGAGAAGGTCTCGATCACCTTGCCTTTCTTGTCGAGCAGCTCGCCCACAAGCACATAGCGGTGAGGAGTCTCGCTGCTCCACAGCTTGGCAGGCATGTCGATGTCGAGAGCTGTATAAGCTGTTTCGCCTACAGCCACCTTTATCTTTTCTGTCTTTGCCTTCAGCGTTTCGCCCGCTATCTCGTCCGACCACAGCTTGCACTCTTTGACAGTATAGGCGATGGACAGGTCCTTAGCCTCCTTTTTGGTGAGATTGTCGAGATAAGCCTCTATCTTGACGGTTGCCTTGTCAGGATAGTCGATGCTCGATGTGCGCACGATGATATCCTTGACCTGCACCTTGCTCTTGGCATTGAGATAGACCGAGCGATAGATACCAGGCAGGCGCCACATGTCCTGAGCCTCCAGGAAACTGCCATCGCTGTTGCGATATACCTCCACTGCGAGCGTGTTGCTGCCTTTTGGATTAAGGTAAGGAGTGACGTCGAAGCTTGCGGTGTTGCGCGAATTCTTTGAGAATCCAACATACTGTCCGTTGATCCAAAGGTAGAAGAAAGAGTTGACGCCATCGAAATTGAGGTATATCTCCTTGTCCTTCCAATTGGCAGGCACGGTGAACTCGCGTCGATACGACCCCACTTCGTTTCTGTGCTTGAATGTAGTCCAGTCCTGACGAGGTTCGCGCATCACGCCACCTTTCCAGTCGTCCACAGCCACCGAGTGCTTGAATATCACAGGCTGGTTGCAGTATATAGGCACGCCATACTTCAGCGTTCCGTCTTTCTGTATGCCCTGTACGTTCCAGCATCCTGGCACCGTCAGGTCATCCCATCCTGACACGTCGTATGAGGTCTGGTAGAAGTCGGCAGGACGGCTCGCAGGATCGGGAGCCCAGTTGAACTTCCATGTGCCGTTGAGGTCCTGATAGAATGAACTGTTGACAGGGAGCACACCGATGGCCTCATCGACATTGGCAAAGTCGAAGAAGTAAGCGTGAGGCTGGAGCTTGTTGAGGCTCAGCAGTTCCGGATTCTCCCACTCTTTGCCCGTAGGAGCGTCTTGTCTGCCATAGTCAAAGCCGGCAAGCGGAGCAATGACTTGGGCCTCGACACCGACCATTGCAGTCATGAAAAACGTTGTGAATAAGAGTTTTTTCATAAGTAACGGATTTTATTTTTGTGTACTTGTATAAGATTTGTTTGACATAATATCGTGGCAAATTTACGTTCTTTTTTCATAAAAAACAATAAAAAACGGATGAATCTTGGAGAGTTATAGTTTTTTTTGTATTTTTGCTTGCCAAAACTATATAGTAATGAACAAACTGAAATATCTTTTGTATCTCTTCGCTGGGCTGATTTCGGTCTCTATTGCCTCGTGCGACAAGTATGACACCATCGTCATGGGTCAGGATTTCGCGCCAGTCAATTCGCTTGTCACCAATTTCCGTCAGCTCGTCTATGTCGAGTATCGCAATGGCAAAGCGCGTGTCTGGGGACCTTGTGCCGACCGCGTGGAGTCGAGTGTCGAAGATTCGCATGTTATGGTCAACAGTGACCTTGACAGTCTTGTCATCTTTGCCTATGGCTATGCGATTGAGGATAGCCTGAATGTCTTTCAGGGCAGCCTCTCGGTCAATAGCAGCCATCCATACGCTCTCTATCTCAGCAATCTCTCGCTCCGCAGCGATGCAGGTCCTGCCATTCAGAGTCAGGGTTCGAGCGACTGTTTCTTTGTTTTGCCTCCTAAGAGCCAGAACATTATCTATGGCGACGTCGCGTTTGAAGGTTCTGTGATCTTCGATGGCGAGGGTTCACTCTCGGTCGAGAGTCAGTCGGGCACAGCCTTGTCAGCCCGAGGCAGCATCACATGCAGCTACCCTGTTGTGGTCAGCCTTGTGAGCAGTAGTGCCGATGGCATACATTCCGACAATGGCAATATCAAGATTGCCGATGGCACGTGGACCATTGCTGCCTCACGTCATGCGTTCAGTACCGCAGCGGGTCAGGTCATCCTCAATGGCGGCAAGATTCAGGCGAGTGCCAAGGGTGGCAGCTTCGTCTCTTCGGCTGGAGGCAAGGGACTTGTGGCAAGTGGCACTTCGTGTGTCGGAGTGTCGGCTCTCAAGTCGGATGTCGATGAGGATATGCGACAGTTCGTATGGCAGGTAGAGATGAGCAATCTCATGCTCGATGCAGACAGCCTTGTCACCATCATGCGCGACCCTAATTTCGCGGGCAATCCTGTTCCTCTCACAACCTTCACTCCTGCTTTCTCTTTCCAGTCGCCATGGGTGCTTGTATCCGATTCGCTTGTCACCGAGGTCGATGATGTGATTATTTCTGCAAATTGATTTATTATGAGAAAACTTCCGCTTATAGTATTTTTCTTATTGCTTCTGATGACAATCTCGAACTGCATAGTCAGCTACAATAGAACCAAAAGATGTCTGGAGTCTGAACTCGATCAGGCTCTGGCCCTTACCATCAAGGATAAAGGCTATGAGCGAATGAAACAGGACTCGATCAAGGCCTATCAGTTGCTGGCTTCACCATCCGTAGAGAGCAAGGTGCTGACCATCGGAGACCCTACATTTCAACATCACATCAAGACCGAGGCTCTGCGCCCCAAGGCTTTCATAGCCTATCACATTACTCCTACCGACGAAGACTTTGACGTGAAGATGGAGGGACAAGCCGCTTATTCGATGGCTTTCGTCTGGAGCGAGTCCAATCAGCGCCTTTCGTTCTGGTTGAGTCTGGCAGCATTTTTTTTCCTGCTGTTGTCAATCAGGAGACGCGAGCCTGCTGTCATGACAAGCCCCGTGTTGCCAGCACATCTTACGCCTATGCAGGAACAGCTGATGGATATGTTCATGAAAGCCCCTGATCACAGGCTTACCAAGCAGGAGATTTGCGATGCCCTTTGGCCAAAAAAGGATAATGCAGTTGAAACCCTCTATACTACCATACGCAGGCTCAGGAACGAATTGCAAGGGTCGTCTGGCTGGGAGATTGAGTCGGAAAGAGGCAAAAGCTACGTCTTGAAGCGACGCCACAATTCCTGACAGTGACCATAAGATCCTCTCAATAATCATCTCATTACAAATGCTGTGTAAGACCAATGCAGGACAGTAGTTCAGCTCTCCCCAAAGGGGAGACGGAGGGGGGCTTATTAGCCTACCTTTTTGACTGTGTCTTCAGTGGATATATATTAAACTCCCAAGACTACAGAGGGGCTTATTATTATACTTTTACCATTTTTTCTTTGGCGAAAAGAAATTAAATATGTAACTTTGCGGCAAATATATAAAACGCGTTACGATGAAGTACCCAATAGGAATACAAAGCTTTGAGAGAATTATTGAAGACGGTTACGTTTATGTTGACAAGACGGCATTGATTTATGACCTTGTCAGCAAGGGAACCATTTATTTCCTCAGCCGCCCTCGCCGCTTCGGCAAGAGCCTGCTTGTCTCCACGCTCGAGAACTATTTCCTCGGACGCAAGGAACTGTTCCGCGGACTTGCCATCGACTCGCTTGAGAAGGAGTGGGCGGAGTATCCTGTGTTCCATATCGACTTTAACGGCAAGAGCTTCACCTCGCCGTGGGAGCTTAAGAATACCGTTGAAACTTTCGTGGCAAAATGTGAGGAGAAATATGGTAAGGATGAACTTGCCAATACCTTCGGTGACCGGTTGGCATACGTTTTCGAGAAAGCCCATGAGAAGACAGGTAGGCGTGTTGTAGTGCTTATCGACGAATACGACAAGCCTTTGCTCGACGTGATGAATACTGGCATCTCATCACCAGTTGTCGAAGGAGACATAAAGACCCTTGAAGACTTCAACCGCGAGATACTGAAAGGTTTTTACAGCGTGTTCAAGCTCACCGACAAGCATCTGCAGTTCGTGCTGCTCACAGGTGTGACTAAGTTCTCACAGGTCAGCGTGTTCAGCGGCTTCAACCAGCCGAACGACATCAGTTACGACTCCCATTTCGACGCACTTTGCGGCATCTCGAAGGATGAGCTTCTCTCTGTGTTTAAGGAGCAGATTAGGGAACTCGGTGAGGCCAACGGTATGACTGAGGAAGAAACCGTAGAAAAGCTGAAACGGAAATATGATGGTTATCACTTTAGTGACGGCATGCTCGACGTGTTCAACCCCTTTAGCCTACTGAACTGTTTACAAAAGCGAAAATTCATGGACTATTGGTTCTCCACCGGCACCCCGACTTACCTTATGCGCCTCTTGGCAAACAACAATGAGAACATCAACGAGCTTGCAGGAAAATACTATCCCGCCGCTGAATTTGTAGATTATAAGGCAACAAAGCAAAAACCTCTGCCAATGATTTACCAAAGCGGCTATTTTACCATAAAGGAGTATGATGCAGAGTTGAATGTCTATCGTCTTGACTTCCCCAACGAGGAAGTGCGAAGCGGAATGGCGTCTGCCATAGCTTCCGACTATTTCAGCAGTGAAAACTTTTCTGAGTCGTGGATTATTGACGTGACCCGTGCCCTGCGCAGTGGCAACCTCGACAAGTTCAAGCTCCAGCTGACCAGTTTCCTCGCAAATATCTCCTACCGCTTCCAGCGCAAGCAGGACGAAAGGGAATGTGAGCGTCATTTCCAATACACCTTCTACCTCATCCTCCAGCTTCTCGGCAAGTATAATACTTACGTTGAGAAGGAGACGAGCCAAGGTCGCATCGACTGCGTCTTGGAGTGTCCCGACTATGTCTATATCTTCGAGTTCAAGCTCAACTCCACGGCGGAAGTCGCCTTGAAGCAGATAGAAGAAAAGGGCTATGCCCTGCCATACGCTGCCGACAAGCGCAAATTATATAAGGTAGGCATCAGCTTCTCTTCTGAGACTGGCACTATCAACGATTTCGATTATGAATGAATAACTGACATTTGACTGACTTTTTTGTATTGTCAGACAAATGTCAGTATTTTTATGCCGTAAAAGTTGTTCTTGATCATTAATTTTGCACTCAGAAACATCAAATAGTTTTTGAAATGCAAAAGATGAAAATGACATTATTATTAGTATTATTGACTATTTTGTCAATGTCGGGACTGCAAGCACAGGATGAGGTCCCAAACGACAGTGTGCAACTCGAAGAGGTAGTGGTGAGAGGTGCGAGGGTAGTCAGCCGCATCGACGGTAAGGTGATCTACCCTTCTGAGGCAATGACCAAGTCGGCAACTTCAGGTTACAGCCTTTTGAAGATGTTGCCACTGCCAAATGTAAAGGTCGATGACATAAGCGAAACCGTCTCTGCTGCAAATGCGCTTGTCGGTGCCGTTCAAGTGCGGATCAACGATGTGGTGGCTACGGCTGCCGATATGCAATCTTTGCAACCAAAGGAGGTGGAAAGGGTGGAGATGATCGACCGACCTGGTGTGAGATATGGCGAGGACGTTGGCATCGTCTTGAATATCATTACGCGAAAGGTCTCGGCTGGATATGTCATCGGTGCGAACGGCACTCTGGTCCCAAAAGCCGACAATGTCTATGGCAATGCCTACACCAAGCTGAACAGAAGGAACAATGAGCTGTCGGTCAATTATTCTGGTGGCTACCGACATTCCAATGGCATGAGTTCAGAGGAACAGGCTGATTATCTCATGTCCGACAACACAATCAATAGGGTGGAGAGAACCACTGATGACATGATCTATAGGAACATCAACCACGGGATTCAGGCCAGATACAGCATGATCGACAATGATGGCACAGCCTTTCTGACAACACTGTCAACGTCGATTTCCGACAATCCGCGCAACTGCGAAACGACAGATGTGGCATATTCCGATGGAAGACATTCGACAGAAACTTCCGACAATAAAGAGAAGACTGTCAGCCCGCTGCTTGACCTCTATCTGAAGACCAATATTGGGCAAAATCAGAGCATTATCGCCAATGCCACAGGAGCATTTACTCATACCAACTACACCTATCAGTTTGCATCTGACAAGACCTCGTTCGGATACAACACCTTGGGTAAGGCATGGTCGCTCCAGTCGGAAGCGATATACGAGAACCGTATGAAGCCATTCACTATTTCGGCAGGATTGCGCCACACTCAGAAATACATCGACAACGACTATTTGGGCGATACCGCCCTCGTTTCGCAAATCCATACGAGCACTACCTATGCCTTCACGCAGCTGCAGGGCTCACTGTGGAAAATCAGATATATGTTGGGGCTTGGCATCAGCCGTGAGTACTATCGTCAGGGAGAGGTCAAATACGACCACTTGAGGTTTCGTCCGAAACTGAATCTGTCGCTTCCTTTGTCTCAAAGTCTCATGCTCAGTTACATGTTTACTTCTGCTCCAGCCACCTCAAAGCTACAGAATATGAGTGGAATGTCGATCATGACCAACGAGCTGGAATATACGTTGGGCAACCCTGAAATCATTATGGCAAGGCGCGATGACCATACGCTCTCGTTGAGCTATCAATCTCCGCGACTCTATACGCAGCTTGTGGCTTTCTATCGCCACAATGCACATCCTGCCATGCAGCACATATATCGCACTGACGATGATCACTTTGTCAAGACTTTCTTCAAAGGCCGCCGCATTGATATGCTTTATAACCAGTTATACGCAAGTTACGAAATCGTGCCCGAACATCTCAATGCCTACTTCTCGGCCATAATGCTCAATATCTGGAACGACGGTCATGACTATAGCCATCACATCAAGGCGTTCAACTTCGACGGCGGACTCTCGGCATGGGTTGGCCGCTGGACCATTATGGCAGGAATCGACAATGGCTACCACTTTATGGAAAACGAATACGAGGTTGGCAACATCCTCTCAAACTACATAAATGTGTCATATCGCATGAAGCACCTCACAGCCGCACTTTTCTGCCAGAATCTGTTTCAGCACAACCGAAAGGTGGAGGAAGTGGAACACCACAACCGCCTTGCCCACAAGTTCTTTGTCTCTAGAAATCGCAATACATCGGATGTCGTCGGCATAAAACTGACATTGACATTCTCGAAGGGACGGCAGTTTCAGGCTATTGAGCGAAATATCGACAGCCTGAAAGATAATGAGACTGGAGTGGCGAAATCAAAATAATACCATAGTACATTTTGCGTTGAAAAAGCGGCAATATTGCCAAAAACGACTTAGGACAGCAGAGGTTTGTTTTTGTTCGTTTTTTGATTGTAGATTCAAATAAACTGTAAAAAAATGCTTGAATCCAATAATTTGTCTTGTTTTGTGGCTAAAAATCAAGACAAAATGTTTATCTTTGCGGCAGATATATAAAATGCAAGACAATGAAGTACCCTATAGGAATACAAAGCTTTGAGCAAATACGAGAGGAAGGCTACGTTTATGTTGACAAGACAGCATTGATCTACAAGCTTGCCAGCGAAGGAAAAATTTATTTCCTCAGTCGCCCACGCCGTTTCGGCAAGAGCCTGCTCATATCTACACTCGAGAACTATTTTCTCGGGCGCAAGGAACTGTTCCGCGGGCTTGCCATCGACTCGTTAGAAAAAGAGTGGGCAGAGTATCCTGTGTTCCATCTGGACTTCAACGGGGTGAATTTCACAGACCCAGGTGCTTTAGAAGAAACAATTCAGAACTTCCTTGATGATTCTGAGAAAAAGTATGGCATAAAGTCAGAGAAAAAACAATTCGGGCTTCGTTTTTACGACATACTGGAAGCAGCCCACGATAAGACTGGAAAAAGGGCAGTAGTGCTTGTTGACGAATACGACAAGCCTTTGCTCGATGTGATTAATACAGACAAGGTTGTCCAGGTGACAGAAGGTAACGCCGTGACTATTGAGGACAACAACCGCGAGATACTAAAAGGTTTCTACAGCGTGTTCAAACTCGCTGACAAACATCTTCAGTTCGTGTTGCTTACAGGTGTGACTAAGTTCTCTCAGGTCAGTGTTTTCAGCGGATTCAACCAGCCGAATGACATCAGCTATGACTCTCGATACGACGCACTTTGCGGCATATCGCAGGACGAGATGCTCATGGTGTTCAAGGATCAGATCAAGGAACTTGGAGAGGCAAACGGCATGACTGGGGAAGAAACAATAGAAAAACTGAAACAGAAGTATGACGGTTATCACTTCAGCAAACGGTTGAACGATATTTTCAACCCCTTCAGCATCCTCAATTGTTTTTCAAAGAATGATTTCCAAGACTTTTGGTTTGCCACGGGCACTCCGACATACCTGATGCGCCTGATGGCTGACTGCAACGAGAATGTCAATGAATTGGCAGGCAAGGAATATCCAGCTGCAGAGTTCGTTGACTACAAGGCGACGAGACAAAAGCCCCTGCCGATGATCTACCAAAGTGGATATTTTACTATAAAGGGCTACAACAGCCGGCGTGACACCTACCGTCTCGACTTCCCCAACGAGGAAGTCAGGAGTGGAATGGTTTCAGTTTTGTCGTCCGACTATTTTGGCGATACAAGCAGCCCATCAACGTGGCTCAACGACGTTAGTGATTCGTTGGAAGCGGGCGACATTGAGAAGTTCAGGCTTCAGTTGACCAGTTTCCTTGCCAACATCTCCTACCGTTTCCAGCGTAAGGAGGACGCAAGAGAGTGTGAGCGACATTTCCAATACACCTTCTACCTCATCCTGCAACTTCTCGGCAAGTACAATACTTACGTTGAGAAAGAGACGAGCCAAGGTCGCATCGACTGCGTATTGGAGTGTCCCGACTATGTCTATATCTTCGAGTTCAAGCTCAACTCCACGGCAGAAGTCGCCTTGAAGCAGATAGAAGAAAAGGGCTATGCCCTGCCATACGCTGCCGACAAGCGCAAGATATATAAGGTTGGCATCAGCTTCTGTTCTGAGACAGGCACAGTCAACGATTTTGAATATAGACTTCTCCAGAAGTTAAGATGAAGCATGATACCCTTTTCTGCCTTATATC
>SFEH01000178.1 GCA_004557315.1 Bacteroidales bacterium | reverse complement strand
TCCAGAAAGGAGCACACCGAGCGAGGCGAAGATGATCTGTCCGAAGATCACCAAGAGGCTGATCACGGTGATTGGCAGCCAGTATTTGCCGAGCAATGCAGGGTCGATCATCATACCCACTGAAGTGAAGAAGATGGCACCGAACATGTTCTTGATCGGGCTCATGAGTCGCTCCACGCGCTCCGCCTCAAGGGTTTCGGCAAGGATGCTACCCATGACGAAGGCTCCCAATGCCGCGCGGCGGCACAGCCTGAACAATGTCGGGATGATCATGATGCCAGCCACAAACCACAGTATCAGATAAGCCACGAGCTTGCCCAACTGCCAAGCCATCTCGCCTCCTTCGAAGCTCTGCTTGACTGCCACCGAAGCCAACAGCACCATGAGCACCACGGCAAAGAGATCCTCTACCACGAGAATGCCGAGCGAGATGCCCGCAAACTTCTGTTGTCGCAAACCCATGTCATCGAGTGCCTTGAACACAATGGTGGTCGATGACATACAGAGCATTCCGCCAAGGAACAGCGCGTTCATCTCGTTGAATCCCAAGAGTCGTCCGGCAAGGAAGCCCATCGTCATCATGCCTATCACGATGGTAAGACAGCCCACAATGGCAGTCGATCCCACCTGCAGCAGCTTCTTGAACGAGAACTCCAAGCCCATCGAGAAAAGGAGGAAGATCATACCGATCTCGGCCCAATGCTCTGCACTCTCAATGTCGTTGATCCATGCCGTGCCGCAGACATATGGCCCGACCAACAAACCCGCTACCAGGTATCCGAGTACGACAGGTTGTTTCAGGAACTTAAACAGAATACTGACAATGCCTGCTGTCAGCATTATTATGCCAAGATCGTGTATCATAATTCACTGCAACTCTTTAGGTTTTTAGAGCAAAACGTAGTCGATTACGTCTTTCACGTTTCTGAAATAGTGGAAATTCAATCCCGCAACATACTTCTCGTTGATCTCTTCCACGTCCTTTCGGTTGTCTTCACAGAGCACGAGATCGGTGATGCCAGCACGCTTGGCAGCAAGGATCTTCTCCTTGACGCCACCGATAGGCAGCACTCGTCCGCGGAGCGAGATCTCGCCTGTCATTGCCACACGTTCGCGCACCTTGCGATGGGTGAAGGTCGATGCGAGCGATGTGACCATGGTGATGCCAGCCGATGGGCCGTCCTTCGGTGTTGCTCCCTCCGGACAGTGGATGTGCACGTTGTGATTGTCGATGTCATCCTGCGCGATGCCCAATTCATCGGCATGCGACTTGATATACTGATAAGCCAAAGCCGCCGACTCCTTCATCACGTCGCCAAGATTGCCTGTCAGCGTGAGCTTCTCGCCCTTGCCCTTGCTGAGCGACGATTCGACATAAAGGATACAGCCTCCCACCGATGTCCATGCCAGTCCTGTCACGACACCGTAGAACTGATTGCCCTCATACTTGTCAGGGTCAAAGACCGGCTTGCCGAGGAACTCCTCAAGGTCGGCCGATGTGAGCTTGGCTGGCACGTCCTCGCCTATGGCTGTCTTCCACGCTATGCGACGCATGATCTTGGCAAGGCGCTTATCGAGCAGACGCACGCCCGACTCGCGGGTGTATTGATCGACAATCTCTGCCATGACCTTTTTAGGGATGGCAAACTTCGAGTCTTTCAGTCCATGCTCTTCCTTCTGCTTTGGCAACAAGTGTCGCTCGGCTATCTCCACTTTCTCCTCCATAATGTAGCCGCTGAGCTCGATGATCTCCATACGGTCGCGAAGCGGTGCAGCGATGGTCGAGAGGGTGTTGGCTGTAGCGATGAACAAGACCTTCGAGAGGTCGTAGTCCATGTCGAGGTAGTTGTCGTGGAAGGTGTTGTTCTGCTCTGGATCGAGCACTTCGAGCAAAGCCGACGACGGATCGCCCTTGAAGTCCGAACCAATCTTGTCAATCTCATCGAGCACGAACACTGGGTTGTCTGTTCCTGCCTTGATCAATCCGCTAATGATGCGGCCTGGGAGCGAGCCTATATATGTCTTTCGGTGTCCGCGTATCTCTGCCTCGTCGTGCATTCCGCCGAAGCTCACTCGCACATATTCGCGCTTCAATGCTCTTGCTATGCTTCTGCCCAGCGATGTCTTGCCCACACCCGGAGGGCCTACCAGACAGAGAATAGGAGCCTTCATGTCGCCACGCAGCTTCAGCACAGCGAGATGTTCGAGTATGCGGTCCTTGACCTTCTCCAGTCCGAAGTGGTCGTGATCCAGCACCTTCTTCGCATTCTGCAGGTTCAGATTGTCCTTCGAAGTCTTGCCCCACGGCAGGTCGGCAACGATGCGCAGGTAACTGAGCTGCGGGCTATAGTCGGGCATCTGCTCGTTCATGCGCTGCAGCTTGTTGATTTCCTTGAGGAACTTGTCCATCGCAGGTTCTGGCAGTTGCTTGGCATTGACCTTCTCAAGCAGCTTGTCGATGTCATCCTGCGACTTCTCTCCCAGCTCGTCCTTGATGGTCTGAATCTGCGAGAGGAGGAAGTGGCGGCGCTGCTGTTCCGACAGCTCCTGCTGTGTGTCCTGATGAATCTTGTTCTTGAGCCTTGCATATTGCAGCTGACGGTTCACAACGATATGGAGCTTAGTCATTCGCTCAACAATATCCGATGACTCGATGAGCGACTGTCGCTCTTCGGGAGCCATAGGGAACGACGAGCACAGGAAAGCCGTGAGCGACTGCGTCTGGTCCTGGAAATTGGTCAAAGCGAAAGCCAGCTCTGGCGGCAAGTTGTTGTCGGCACATGTCATCATCTCCTTCAGGTCGTCCTTGATGAGACTCAACGTAGCCTTCATCTTGCGGTTGCCCTTCTCCGGACGCAACTCATCGACCAGGCTGACCGATCCGTTCAGATAAGGCACCTCATCGACCATCTTGTCGAGTCGCGCAATGTGACGTCCTTGCAGTATCACGCTCTTATTGCCATCAGGCATCTCGAGCACTTTCACTATGTCGGCAATGCAGCCAATGCGGTAGAGGTCCTTCTCTTCAGGTTCCTCCGAATCGGTCGCCTGCAGGAAGATTCCTATGTAGCTGCGCTTGTTTCTTGCGTGTTCAAGAGCTCTCAACGATTTGGTGCGACCCACGGTCAAAGGCATGGTCATGCCAGGGAAGAGGACAAGGTCCTTGGTCGCAATGATTGGCAGATGCTCGGGGTCAAATTTGTTATGATCAAGTGTGAGGTCGATCATTCCATCGCCGAATACTGGAATCACCATTGTCTGTTCATATCTTCTATAATTACGGGCGCAAAAATAGCAAAATTATTTGTATTTTCAAAATTTCTGCCTATATTTGCACATATTTTTTATATATAATGAGCAATTCGAAATTTGATTTTCAACAATTCAGCATAATTCAAGACCGTTCGGCCATGAAAGTGGGCACCGATGGAGTGCTTCTCGGAGCCTGGGCGCGTCCTGCTTTGCCGTGCCATGATCAGCTCTCGATTCTCGACATCGGCACGGGCACGGGGCTCATCGCACTCATGATGGCACAGCGTTTCCCTGCGGCCAAGGTGACAGGCATCGAGATCGACCATGATGCTGCCGAAGAAGCCAAAGCCAATGTCAGCCATTGCCCTTGGAGCGACAGGATCAGCATCGTCGAATCGGCTCTCAACGACTTTGTTGCAGCCGATGATGCGGGCAATGCTTGCCAGTATGACCTGATTGTGACCAATCCTCCATTCTACAATGCTACGCTGAAGCCCGATTCTCCGACATCACTCGCTTTGCCGACCGCCATCTGTCGCCTGAAGGTATTTTGGCAGTGATTTATCCGACGAATTGCGAACAGAATGTCATGCTCGGTGTTGCCACCAGCTCCCTCACCTTCCATACCATCTGCGACGTGGTGACCAAGCAGGGCAAGCTAGTCAAGCGACGCATGGCTTGCTTCTCGCACAAAGCCGCTCCTCTCGTCATGGAAACCCTCTTCCTGCGCGACGCTTCGGGTAATTACACAAAAGAATATCGCACGTTAGTAAAAGATTTTTATATGAAGTTGTAGATGATTTAACTATTGTCGATTGGACTTTTTCTCTATTCTACCACTCTATTATATCCTCAAAACAAACAATACTATGGGAAAAGAAATTGAACGCAAATTCCTTGTAAAGAGCGATGTTTACAAATCATTGGCTCAAGGAACTCACTATCATCAAGGTTATATCCCTACTGTCAACGGCATGACAGTACGCATACGCATTGCTGGCGAAAAGGCTTTCATCACGCTGAAAACCCGCGCTTTGGGCATCACTCGTCACGAGTTCGAATACCCCATTCCTATCGAAGAGGCTCAGCAGATGCTTGACCTGATGTGCGCCAAGCCACAGATCGAAAAATACCGATACGTCGTGCCTGCCTCCACTCCTGAAGGCGACAATGGTCTATGCTGGGAGGTCGATGAATTCCTCGGCGACAACCAAGGCCTGACCATTGCGGAAATCGAAGTGCCTGCAGAAGACACTGTCTTCGACATCCCCGAGTGGGTAGGCGAAGAGGTCACAGGCGACAAGTGTTATTACAATTCAAATCTTTGCAAATTCCCATATAAGGAATGGAAAAATAACAACTAAACTTAAATTTTATGAACAAATTTCTATCTTCTATCGCTGCTGGAGCATTGTTCTCAGTGGCAGCAATTTCGTGTCAGCAGCCTGTTCCACAAGGCGACTATGCAATCAACCCCGATATTCGTTTCCAGAAGAACGAAGGTTGGGGAGTGTCACTCTGCTGGTGGGCAAACATGTGCGGCAGATACGACGAACAGCACATCGACTCGCTTGTCGAATGGCTCGTCAGTCCTGAAGGTCTCAACTACAACATCTTCCGCTACAACATCGGTGGAGGCGATGACCCTCAATGGCGCAACTGTGAGGAACACCACATGGGCAAAGGCAAAGGCTTGCGTGCCGAAATGGAAGGATTCCAGGATCGCCGTGGCGGTGAGTACATCTGGGACCGCGATCAGGCTCAGATACGCATCATGCGCATGATCAAGGAGAAACGTCCTGATGCCATCTTCGAGGCTTTCAGCAACTCCGCTCCATACTGGATGACATATAGCGGCTGCGTGGGCGGCAACATCAAGGCTACCGACGATAATCTGCGAACAGATTACTACGAGGACTTTGCTCATTATCTCGTCGATGTGTGCAGTCACATCAAGGAAGCCTATGGCATAGAGTTCGCCACACTTGATCCATTCAATGAGCCAGTCACCGACTATTGGCCTTGCAGCGGTTCGCAGGAAGGTTGTCACTTCAGCGTTCCTGCCCAGATTGAGTTCATCAAGGTACTCCATCCTATCCTCAAGGAGTCGGGTCTGAAGACAGTGATTTCCGCATCCGACGAGACGAGCGTTGCTCAATCCACCATCGACCTACGCGCCTACGTCGATGCAGGCATCATCGACATGATTGGTCAGTGGAACACCCACACCTATCAGGGCAATGCCGAAGAGAAGAAGGAACTTGCACAGCTCGTCGATTCCATCGGCATACATTTCTGGCAGAGTGAGACTGGCAGCGGCGGACAAGGCATTCACGGCAATCTCTGTATGGCTCAACGTCTTATCGAAGATGTTCGTTGTCTCAAGGCAGCTGCTTGGGTCGATTGGCAGTATGTCGAGCAAGGCAGCGACCAGTGGAGTCTCGTGACCTGCGACAGCGAGTGGAAGGAGTATTTCCGCCATCGCAACTATTACGTGCGCTGTCACTTCAGCCGCTTCATCCCTGCTGGCTATTCCTTCGTCGATTGTTCCGATCCTAACTCATTGGCAGCCATCAGTGCCGACGGCAAAAAGCTCGTCTATGTAACTCTAAACACCGCCAGCGAAGCCATCGACTTCACAGTCAATGTCCCTGTCAATGCCAAGCTCACCGCTTGCTACCGCACCAGCGACACACTGACCATCGAGCCATCGGAAGACATAGCGACTCAACGCGGACTCATCACAGTCAATATGCCTGCTCTCAGCATCGCAACAGCTCTCAGCATCGCAACAATGCTGTTCGACCTGAAATAATAAACGAGTTACTAGCAAAAAAAATCCCAGCATATTTCTATTGATATGCTGGGATATGTTGTGTTATCTGATCAGTTCTTCTTCATGTAGTAAACCACGTGGTGGCGGTTGAGTTTCGGGTCGCGACGGCATGAGACGTGGATCCAGAAGTCGAGATGGTTGGCGGTCTCGAGGATGAGCTGGTCGTAGTCGGTATTGTACTTCCCACATAGCTGTTGACCAGAGCACAGCGATAGCCCGAACTGATGGTGATGGGCTCGCCCACATAGTCGCGCAGCGGCTGGAGCACGTTCTGGCAGAGATTGCGCAGATTCTCGATTACTGACTCTGGTGCGTCGTTGTTGATCTTGCGACGGCGTGCTGTCTCACTACGTGTAAACTCCGACAGCATAAAGTTTTTT
>SFEH01000177.1 GCA_004557315.1 Bacteroidales bacterium | reverse complement strand
ATCTTCTGCTTCATGTCGGCAGGAATCTTGTCGCCATTCTCCTTGAGCTGCTTCTCAACCTGGAAGATCATTGAGTCGGCGTTGTTGATCTTGTCAACCTTCTCGCGCTCTGCCTTGTCTGCAGCCTCGTTGGCAGCAGCTTCAGCCTTCATACGCTCGATTTCCTCCTTTGACAGACCGCTTGAAGCCTCAATGCGGATGCTCTGCTCCTTGCCAGTACCCTTGTCCTTGGCTGAAACATTGAGAATACCGTTGGCATCGATGTCAAATGTAACCTCAATCTGAGGAACGCCACGTGGAGCCATTGGGATGCCATCGAGGTTGAAGATGCCGATGGTCTTGTTGTCCTTGGCAAACTGACGCTCACCCTGGAGTACGTGGATCTGAACTGATGGCTGGTTGTCGGCAGCAGTCGAGAATACCTCACTCTTCTTGGTTGGGATGGTAGTGTTGGCATCTATGAGCTTGGTCATTACACCGCCGAGAGTCTCGATACCGAGTGAAAGAGGAGTGACATCGAGCAAGAGGATGTCTTTGCCTCCACCTACCTGACTGTCGCCTGCAAGGATGGCACCCTGTACAGCTGCACCTACTGCTACTACCTCATCAGGGTTAACGCCCTTAGAAGGAGCTTTGCCGAAGAACTGCTCTACTTCGCGCTGAACGGCAGGAATACGGCTTGAACCACCTACGAGGATGACCTGATCAATCTGTGAGGTGCTAATCTTGGCGTTGGCAAGCGCGCGACGGCATGGCTCGATGCAAGCCTTGATGAGGTCGTCACAGATCTGCTCGAACTTGGCACGGCTGAGGCTCTTTACGAGGTGCTTTGGCACACCGCCTACGGCTGTGATATATGGCAGGTTGATCTCGGCAGTAGTAGAAGAAGAGAGCTCGATCTTTGCCTTCTCAGCTGCCTCCTTGAGACGCTGGAGAGCCATTGGGTCCTTCTTGAGATCTACGCCCTCCTCGCTCTGGAACTCAGAAGCAAGCCAGTCGATGATCTTGTTGTCGAAGTCGTCACCTCCGAGGTGAGTGTTACCATCGGTAGAGAGAACTTCGAATACACCATCTGCAAGGTCGAGGATTGATATATCGAATGTACCACCACCAAGGTCGAATACTGCGATCTTCTCTTCCTTGTCGAGGTTGCCAAGACCGTAAGCAAGAGCTGCTGCAGTTGGCTCGTTGACGATACGCTTTACTTCGAGACCTGCAATCTGTCCGGCTTCCTTAGTTGCCTGACGCTGAGCATCGTTGAAGTAAGCAGGAACTGTGATAACAGCCTCGGTGACTGTTGTTCCGAGATAGTCTTCAGCGGTCTTCTTCATCTTCTGGAGAATCATTGCGCTGATCTCCTGTGGAGTATATTGACGGCCGTCGATCTCGACACGTGGCTGGTTGTTGTTACCTACAACCTTGTAAGGAACACGAGTAACCTCGCTGGCGCTCTGCTGCATATCACAGCCCATGAAACGCTTTATAGAATAGACTGTACGTGTTGGGTTTGTTACAGCCTGACGCTTAGCAGGCTCACCAACCTTACGCTCGCCACCATCGACGAAACCTACGATTGAAGGTGTTGTGTTGCGACCTTCAGAATTTGCAATGACTGTCGGAGTGTTACCCTCCATTACGGCTACACAAGAGTTTGTGGTGCCAAGGTCAATACCAATAATTTTTCCCATAGTTGTATATATTTATTTGTTAATAATCTATTTTGTCTGCGGCTGTGCCGCTTTGTTTTCACGCTCTGGCTTTCGTTTGCCAGAAACGTTCGCTATATTGTCTGCAAAAGGTGTGCCAGAATTGGTATTGCCAAAAAAACAGTGCGAGAATGTCAAAATGTCATACTATATTTGTTTATTTCGACATAAGTTCATAACTTTGCAACATTGATAATCTTTATACATTATTATATATTATGAAAATTCGTGTAGGTTTTGGCTATGACGTTCACCGCCTTGTCGAGGGTCGTGAATTGTGGTTGGGTGGTATAAAGCTCGAGCATACCATGGGTTTGCTTGGACATAGTGATGCTGATGTGCTGATCCATGCGCTGTGTGATGCGTTGCTCGGTGCTGCTAATATGCGTGACATTGGCTATCATTTCCCCGACACAAGTGCCGACTTCAAAGGCATTGACAGCAAGATACTTTTGCGTCAGACTATGGAACTGATACGATCGATAGGCTATGAGTTTGGCAATGCCGACATAACGGTGGCTGCCGAACGACCGAAGCTCAACCCTCATATCGAAACAATGAAAGCATGTCTGGCTGAGGTCATGAATGTTTCTGCTGATGATCTTTCAATCAAGGCAACAACTACCGAGAAACTTGGATTCACTGGTCGTCAGGAGGGAATTGCTGCCTATGCTACGGTGTTGATAGAAAAGAAATAGCTACTTCGTTTTTGGCAAATACGATTGATAAATTATTATGTAATATCAACTAAAGTATTGATTTATTGAATATTTTGGAGTATATATGCTTTTTTATCGGTTATTATTGTTATCTTTGCCGAAATTTTGTACAAATATATTTATGAGAAGGATATTTTATTCTATTGTTTTTTCTTTTCTTGTTTTGATGCCTTGCGCAGCCACTGCGCAGAGTACTATGACAGATCAGCAGGTGCTCGAATATGTCAAGAAAGGCATGGCTTCAGGCAAGAAGCAGAATGATATTGTCAAGGAGCTGGCGCTGAAGGGTGTTGATAGAGCGCAGGCTGCTAGAGTGAAGAAGCTGTATGAAGCGCAGTTAGGAGGTAAGGAAAATGCAGCAGCTGTAGAATCGGCAGTTGCTGCGAGTAGAGAACATGTGCCTAATGCAGGATCTGCGGAAGATATTGATCCATTGATGACACAAGATGTCCAAAAGACAGCAAATTCAGGAGTGACGTTGCCTGAAGCCTCAGATGGTGTTTATGGAAGAAGCGTTTTTCAGAATAAGAACCTTTCATTCGCTCCAAGCAAGAATATGCCAACTCCAAAGAACTATATTCTTGGACCTGGGGATGAAGTCATCGTTGATATTTTTGGTGCAAACCAAAGCACAATTCGAAGCGTGATCTCTCCAGAAGGATATATCAATGTAGATATTTTAGGGCCGATTTATCTTAGTGGAAAGTCTATCGAATCAGCAAATGTTTTCTTAAAAGGAAAACTTGCACAGATTTAT
>SFEH01000039.1 GCA_004557315.1 Bacteroidales bacterium | reverse complement strand
GGATGAGGTGGCAGAGAAAGGCCTGGCTGCCCACTGGAAATACAAGGGCATAAAGAGCGAGGGTGCTGCCGATCAGGTGATGGCGAGCATACGAGAGGCGCTCGAACACAACTCCTCGCCTACCGAATTGATGAAGGATTTCTCAATGGACCTCTATCAGGAAGAGATCTTCGTGTTCACACCTAACGGAGAGATCCGGAAACTGCCAAAGGGTGCGACAGTGCTCGACTTCGCCTTCCATATCCACTCGCGTATCGGCATGACGTGTGTCGGAGCAAAGGTGGGCAACAGGAACGTCAAGATCAACTATCAGTTGAAGAGCGGTGATACGGTCGAGATCATCACCAATCCGCAGCAGACTCCAAAGCAGGACTGGCTCAGCATCGTGGTGACCTCAAAGGCTCGCAACCGCATAAAGCAGGGCATCAAGGAAATCGAAAACCGAGAGGCTCTGACAGGAAAGGAACTGCTGCAACGCCGTTTCAAGAATCGCAAGATAGAATTAAGCGAGAGCGAGATCTCGAAGGTCATCATCAAGATGGGCTTCAAATACCAGACCCATTTCTATCATGCGCTCTCAATAGGCGAACTATCGGTCGATGACGTGCTGAAAGTATGGGACGAGATGCATTCGCATGTCTCACAGACAGAGTCTCGCATTGCCAATGGCGAACATAAGGCCGAGGATTTCGACCTTAATGTCGGCTCACAGTCGTCAAACGACAACGGTTCGGACGTTCTCGTCATCGACAAGGATCTCAAGGGCATCGACTACAAGCTGGCTGGCTGCTGCCACCCTATCTATGGCGACAAGGTGGAAGGCTTCGTGAGCGTTTCTGGAGGAATACGTATCCACAGAGCCGACTGTGTCAACATCAAGAACCTCAAGGAGCAGTATCCTTACCGTATAGTGAAAGCCAAATGGTCGGGCAAGAGCGGCTCGCAATACTGCATCACTCTGCGCGTAGTGGGTCACGACGACATAGGCATCGTGAGCAATATCTCTTCCATTATAAATAAGGAAAAAGACACCTTGCTCCGATCTATCAATATCGACTCAAATGCTGGTTTGTTCAATGGCCATCTCACCATCATGGTCAACGACCTCTCTACGCTCACAGCTGTGATAAAGAAGATCAAGACCGTGAAGGGAGTACGACATGTGGAACGAGTGAACTGAATTAACTAAATGATTATGAGAAAGAAATTATACATATTTGCATTGTTAGGATGCATCGCCTGTTCAGACAATTCAAAGGAACAGGCACAGACTCTTCTGATGGAAGCGCAGGTAGCTTACGACAAGTGCAACTACAACGACGCTAAAGTACTGCTCGACAGCATCGAGAACAACTACAAGCAATGTATCGATGCCCGTAAGGCGGCACAGTTGCTGATGTATCGCATCAATCTTGCAGTCGAGGAAAAGACTCTTGCTGAAACAGAGAAGCTCATCGAAGAGATTGTGCCAAAGATCAATGAGACGACACAGAAATACTTCAATTTCGAAAAGTCGGAATACGACGAGCTTGGCCGTTTTATCTTCAAGGGTACTGAAGTCGAGAACAATGTCCAGAGGTCGTATATCCATGCGGCTGTCGATGAATATGGAGTCACCCAGCTCATAAGCACTTTCTCGGGCGGTGCCGACATTAACCATACAGCTTTAAGGATCATAGCATCTGACGGTTCATCGGTCACTACATCGTCAATTCCCTATAACGATGGCTCAAACTACAAATACACCATCGATGGCACTCACTACGAGAGTGTCACCTACAAAGGTGAGAAAGACAATGGCGCATTGGCATTTATCGCCACTCATGCCGACGACAAAGGTCTGAAAGCGATATTGATTGGAGAAAAGAAGGAAGTCAATGTGGCTATATCGAAAAAAGAGCGCGAAGCACTTGCAGCAAGCTATGAACTGGGTTGTATCCTTGCCGAGCAACTTCTCTACACCCAGCAGAACAAGGTTGCAGCAGGCAAGATAAAATATCTCAACGAAAAGATTCAATCAAAAACAAGTGATAATTGATTAATTATTTTATTATTATGAACAAACACCTATTAGGCATTTTCGGACTATTGTTGGCCAACTCTGCCGTCATGGCGCAATCGCAGACCATCTTGCCTTCTTCACTTCAGAATGAAGAGCAAGAATATCTAGATGCGGTCAAGAAAGTTCGTCAGGATTATCTGAATACCGATATGCTGGAGCGTTTCATCAAACGTTATCCAAGTTCTCGATACCTGTCGGATGCTATTCTCGAACTTGAAAGAGCCCAGATTCTTGCAACAGGCAGGTTCGATTATGCCATGCCCGTACCTCAACTCTATCAGTTCCGTCCAAGCGAACAGCCATATCAGTTCCTATACGAGAATTTCAACGAACTTAATGGTGACAATCCTGATTACAAGGCACTTCGCAAGAAATATGAACTTCTCGTCTCTGACTTCAGCGATCCTGCTTATTATAATGAGGCTACTTACTACCTCGGTTACATCGATTATGTAGAAGGCAAGTATGACGATGCACTGAATCGCTTCAACGGCTTGTCTGACGATCCAAAATTCAGCCAGACCGTTCCGTTCTACAAGATGCAGATTCTTTATGCCAAGGGCGATGTCAAGAGTGCGCTCGAACTCATCAATACCCCTGGATTCATGTCCAACTTCAATGATCCTGAACAGAGGAATGAAGTGATTCGCATCAAGGCCGAATGTCTTGCAAGCACTGAAGATACAATGCAGGCACTCGAACTCTACAAGAAATACATCAATTCGACCGAATCGCCCGTAGCTGTCAGCGCCTATAACTGTGCTGTTCTTGCCTATGAGAAGGGTGAATACAAGCTTGCGGAAAAAGCATTGAGCAAGGCTGTCAACAGCGATGACCTTCATGTGCGTCAATATTCCTATATGCTGCTCGGACAGACCTATATGCTTGCCAACGAGACACCTAAGGCAAAAATGGCATTCGATCAGGCTGCCTCACTGTCGGCCGACAAGGAAGTGCAGGAGGCTGCTGCCTACAACAAGGCGGTTCTGATCCACGACACCTCTTATTCTCCTTGGGGTGACGAAGTGAATCAATTCGAAAGTTTTCTCAACAACTATCCAAACAGCCAATATGCCGACAACATCAGCACGTATCTCACCGAAGTCTATATGACCACCAAGAACTACGATTCGGCACTCGCATCAATAGGAAAGATCAGAAAGCCGAATCAGACCATTCTTGATGCAAAACAACGACTCCTCTATGAATGTGGCATAAAAGACTATGTCAATGCTGATTATGCATCGGCCAACAAGAACTTCACCGAAGCTCTCAAGGTGTCAACTTCGAAAGAGAACGTGAAGGCTCTCGCACATTTCTGGAGAGGCGAATCACGCTATCATCTGAATTCGCTCGACGAAGCTGCCAGCGATTACCGCACATTCATCAGCAAGAGTGCTTCGGTCAACGACAAGCACCTGAAAGCCGTTGGCAACTACAGCCTTGGATATGTGATGTTCAAGCAGCAGAGATTTGCCGAAGCAATCGGATGCTTTGAGAAATATGTGTCATATCCCGACGAACATGGTTCAGAGACTTATTATGACGCATTGGTGCGCCTTGGCGACTGTGCCTACTACACACGCGACTTCCTGAAGGCTGAGTCATATTATTCGACTGTAACCGAAACCAATAGCAACTCAACGCCATACGCCCTTTTCCAGGAGGCTTTCATGATGGGTCTTCAAAAGAAATACTCGCACAAGCAGAATACTCTCGACAAGCTTATCTCGCTCTATCCTCAAAGCGACTATATCGATGACGCATGGCTTGAGAAGGGCAATACCTCCCTGCTCCAGAACGACAACCAAGCAGCAATCAAGTCGTTCGAGCACATTGTCAGCAACTATCCAGAATCGCCATCTGCTCCACAGGCAGCCGTTCAGCTTGCCATGACCTATAACAACATCGGTCAGACAGCACAGGCTCAACAGATATATCAGATGGTGGCTGAAAAGTATCCTAATACCGATGAAGCAGTCACAGCCCTTCAGGACCTGAAGACCATCTCGACCGACAATCTCTTTGCAGAGATGCCTGTGGCTCTGGCTTCAGGCGACTACCAGAAGGTAATCGACAACTATACACGACTCTGCAACGAGAACGTTGACTTCCGCGATCTCCAGAAGATGCAGCTCATGGCTGCCAAGGCCTTTTTCGGTCAGGACAAGATCACCGAAGCTATGAACCTACTTGAGACTTGTTCGGCCGACACACGCACCGAGGCAGGCTCAGAAGCCAAATATCTTCTGGCTCAGCGCCTCTTCGATACTGACAATGTCGATGCCTCGCTCAAGACAGTCACCGAACTCATCCAGCAAGGCACTTCGCATCAGTATTGGCTTGCACGTGCCATCATCCTTATGTCCGACATCTCGGTCAAGAACGATGATGCTTTCACTGCTGCCGAGTATCTCAAGAGCTTGAAGTCAAACTACACCGAGAATGATGACATTCAGTCATTGATCGAAGAACGCTTGTCTAACCTCATTTCAGAATAATTATGAATAATATATATAATATCTTATTAGTCAGTTCGTTGTCGCTTGGTAGCGTTTCTGCTTTCGCACAGAAAGATACGACCCTACAGCAATCGATGGTAGTCGAACGTGACTTCTCTCCTATCGTGCGCGATGCCAACAAGATCGACCAGCAGCCAAAGCAGGAAGAGATTGCAATCAGGAAGTCAGCTACACGCTATGCCGACTGGCTTGCGCCTACTGCAACAAGCTCTGAAGTGGGTGTGATGCCAGCAGGACAAGTAATTGCTACCGATAATCCAGAGTCTGGTTTCATCAAGTTCAGCGCTGGCAACTATATTAATGCCGACCTCAGCGCTGGCGTGTCATACAAGGACTTCTTTGCCGAACTCAATGGCTTTGCGACCCAAGGCGATCTTGACCTGCCATACGCGATATTTTCCCCTGCATCGACAGGCACAGAAAAGGGACAACTGTCATCAGGCACTTGGGAAAACCGTATGATGAATGGTGATGTCAAGTTGGGTATCGACCACATCTTCCTCAACTCTTCTCGTGTGCGTGCATATATATGCGCGAGCGGACGCAATTATAATATGATGAATCTAAAATTATTGCCTGCTGCAATGGTTGATCCTGATTTCATCAATGATAATGACTTTTTGTACGACATAAGTTCATTGAATGAGAATGACAAGCAGAAGGCTGGCCGTTTAGGTGCAGGTGTTATCTATGATGTCAACGACCTTTCTCTCGACATTCAGTATTATCGCGATGCTGAGAATCTATTCGGCACTTCTGAAAACTCAATCAGACTTGGCGGAAAGTATGGATGGTATGACAATGATGAGTGGAACGTCGTTGCATCGCTCAATCTCGGAATGCAGTTTGGCGAAGAAAACACCTTTGTCTTTTTGCCTGAGATAGAATACAGCAGGTTTGGCTCAACGAGTCTGTCTCGTTTCTATGTCAATGCCAAGGCTGGCGTATCCCGCTATGAGCTCTACGATCTGCTTTCAGTCATGCCAATGGCTTCTAACTTGATGGACAATGGAAAAGAGACAACTCTGTTTGACGTCACTCTCGGTTATGAGAACAACGACAACGGATCGTTCCATTATGGAGCTTATATCGGTGCGGCTCTGATAAGTGACCTTCTTGATGCCGAAATGTCAGATACATTTGCACAGCTGGTCCAGGACGACGAATTTGAGTTCACGGCTGGCGCATACATGGATTATGAGTACAGCAAATACTTCAAGACCAAGGCTGGCGTTAAGTTTAGCTCCAACCCTCGCTTCGGTTGCGAAAAGCTGAATGTCGGACTGCACTTCTTGAGCAATCCTTCCTCAAAGCTATCGCTCGACCTCGGTTTCGATGGAGGAATAGACCGCAAGATGGCCTATTGCACCAATTATGTAGAATCAGCCGACGATCAGTTGAAGAGATATGAGACCGACGTTGACCTTGGAAACATCCTCGACCTCAACTTCCGTGCCGACTATCAGCTCATGGATAATCTGGACATCTTCATCAATGGCAAGAACCTTCTGAACAACGAATATCAGCTGTGGGCAGGCGTTCCTGCACAGAAAATCAATATTCACGCCGGCTTCATGTGGAGATTCTGATGACATAACAGCAAAACTGCACGACTTGTATAGCAGATTTGCCTATTTAAGATGTATTATTTTAAAAAAATACATTATTAATAAGAAAATCGGGTGTTGTCGATACAACATCCGATTTTTTATCTTATTTTTGCGACTAAATTTGTTCGAGCAATAATAATTTATTTGAAAAGATATACATAATGACACGAAATCTTGTTATCGTTGAGTCTCCTGCCAAGGCAAAGACCATCGAGAAGTTCCTTGGAACAGATTACAAAGTGACATCGAGCTACGGTCATATCCGTGACTTGCGTGATCATGAGATGAGCGTAGATATTGAACATGGTTTTTCCCCGATATATGTTATCCCAGACGATAAGAAAAGTCTTGTTTCGGAACTAAAGTCTGCGGCTGCGAAAGCAGAGACCGTATGGCTGGCATCCGATGAAGACCGCGAGGGAGAGGCTATCAGCTGGCACCTGTCGGAGGTGCTCGGTCTCGACAAGTCCAAGACCAAGCGCATCGTCTTTCACGAAATCACCAAATCGGCAATCCTCGATGCCATCCAGTCGCCTCGTTCGATCGACATCAATCTCGTCAATGCACAGCAGGCTCGTCGTGTGCTTGATCGTATCGTGGGCTATCAGATCTCTCCTATCCTCTGGCGCAAGGTCATGCCACAGCTCTCGGCAGGACGTGTACAGAGCGTTGCCGTACGCCTCATTGTAGAGCGTGAACGCGAGATCCAGGAGTTCAAGTCGGAAGAGAGCTATCGTATCACCGGCTCTTTTGCCACATTTGACAAGGATAACAAGCCTGTTGTCATCAATGCCGAGCTCTCGACACGATTCAAGACCGAGGAAGAAGCTCGAGCCTTCCTTGAGAAGTGCAAGAATGCACAGTTTGTGGTATCTGACATCCAGACACGTCCGCTTAAGCGCTTCCCTGCTCCTCCTTTCACCACTTCGACCTTGCAGCAGGAAGCATCGCGCAAACTGCATTTCAGCGTCTCGCAGACAATGTCTATTGCCCAGCGCCTCTACGAATCGGGTCTCATCACCTATATGCGTACCGACTCGGTCAACCTCTCTTCACTCTGTCTTGGTGCTTCCAAGAAGCAGATCATCGAGCTGATGGGCGAAGAGTATCTTCAGATTCGCAAATACACAACCCAGTCAAAAGGAGCACAGGAGGCTCACGAGGCCATTCGTCCAACTTATATGGACAAGACAGCCATAGAAGGTACAGCAGCCGAACGCCGTCTGTATGACCTGATCTGGAAGCGAACCATCTCTTCACAGATGACCGACGCACAGATCGAGAAGACCGTTATAGAGATTAGTGCCGACGGTATCGACGAACGATTCGTGGCAACAGGCGAGGTAATCAAGTTCGACGGCTTCCTGAAGGTCTATATGGAGTCGCGCGATGAAGATGACGACCAGTCGGCTTCTTCACTCCTTCCATTAGTCACACTCAACCAGTCGCTCAACCTCAGTTCTGCCGATGCTACTCAGCGTTTCACACAGCATCCTCAACGCTACTCTGAAGCGAGCCTTGTCAAGAAAATGGAGGAATTAGGCATAGGCCGTCCTTCTACCTATGCACCGACCATCACTACCATCCTTCAGCGCGACTATGTTGTCAAGGGCGACAAGCCAGCTGAAAAGATTCAGCTCACACGACTCACCCTCAAGGACAATAAGATCAAGGCATCCAAGGTGTCAGAAACAGTAGGTGTGGAAAAGGGCAAGCTCCTGCCTACCGACATCGGAATTGTGGTCAACGACTTCCTCGTGTCGCATTTCCCAAATATCATCAATAACAACTTTACAGCCAATATCGAGAATCAGTTCGACAAGATAGCTGAAGGCGAAGAAAGCTGGACCGATTGTATAGCTTCGTTCTATGAGGTCTTCCATCCGCTCGTCAACACTGCCATCGAAGAACGTTCGGCACAGAAAGCAGGCGAGCGCATCCTTGGCAAGGATCCAAAGTCTGGACATACAGTGAGCGTCAAGATTTCGCGCTTCGGACCTGTGGTGCAGATCGGTACTGCTGCCGAAGTCGATAAGCCACGATTTGCAGCACTGCAAAAGAATCAGTCGATCACGACACTCACCCTCGAGGAAGCCCTGAAGCTGTTCGACCTGCCTCGCGAGCTTGGCGAGTATGAGAGCGAAACAATCATCGTGCGCCTTGGCAAGTTCGGCCCATATATCTGCCATGGCAAGACGAGCATCACCATTCCAAAGGAGATGAATCCAACTGAGCTTACCTTCGACGAGGCTGTCAAGCTTATTGAAGACAAGCGCAAGCTCGATGAGAGCCGCATCATGCGTCGTTTTGATGAAGATCCTTCCCTGCTCATGATCAACGGTCAGTATGGCCCTTATCTCTCAAAAGAAGGCAAGAACTACAAGCTGCCTCACAACAAGGATCTGCAGGCTATCAGCTATGAGGAATGTATTGAGATTATCGAAGCTGCCAAGAATGCTGCCCCTACGACAGCACACCGCGGCAGAAGAACAAAGAGCTAAATGATTACAAAGATCATAAATAAAGTAGCATTCTCGCGTCGTGTACGTCAGATCAAGCGTTATGCCTCTCATGCTGCCGAGATTCAGCAGGAGCAGTTTGATGCGCTCGTTCACCGTGCTCGCCGCACAGCCTTTGGCAAGCATTACGGCTTTGGCGATGACGGTTTCGACTATAAGCGATTCTCCGAGACCGTGCCTCTCGTGACCTACGATGAGATTAAGCCATGGATCGAACGGATGCTTCAGGGCGAGAAGAACGTGCTGTGGCCAGGGCTCTGCAAATGGTTTGCCAAGTCGAGCGGCACTACGAGCGACAAGTCAAAGTACATACCTGTGACCGACTATGCCTTGACCCACACTCACTATCGTGGAGGCACAGACAGTGCTATCATCTATCTGATGCTCAACCCGAAGTCAAGGATGTTCGAGGGCAAGGGTCTCATCCTCGGCGGAAGTTTCGCCGATGAAAAAGACCTGCCTCAGGGCATCAAGTGTGGTGATCTCTCGGCTTGTCTCATCCAGAATGTCACTCCTTTTGTCAACTACATCCGCACTCCCGACAAGCAAACAGCCCTTATGTCGGAGTGGGAGAAGAAACTGCCTGCCCTGGTCGAACACACCAAGGACGTCAATGTCACTTCGATCTCGGGTGTCCCAAGCTGGATGATGGGGGTCCTCAAGGAGGTGCTCCGTCAGAAGAATGCCAACGACATCACCGAAGTATGGCCCAACCTTGAGGTCTTCTTCCACGGTGGCATTGCCTTCGGTCCATATCGCGACCAGTATGAGAAGCTCATTCCATCGGCCAAGATGCACTATCTCGAGACCTACAATGCTTCTGAAGGATTCTTCGGCATACAGTCCTCATGGGACGACAAGGCAATGCAGCTCGTCATCGACAACCGCATCTTCTACGAGTTCATCCCGATGGATGAGTTCTGCGACGATACATCTTCTATGAAGGCCATCCCACTGAAGGATGTTGAGATAGGCCGCAACTATGCGATGGTCATCACGACCCCTGGACTATGGCGCTACATCATCGGCGATACCGTCCGCTTCACCCAGAAGGACCCATACAAGTTCTTCATCACCGGACGCACCAAGGCGTTTATCAATGCCTTTGGCGAGGAACTCATGGTATCGAATGCCGACGAAGCCATTGCAATGACCTGCAAGGCCACAGGTGCAGAGATCTCTGACTATACGGCTGCCCCCACCTTCGCATCCGACAACAAGAAAGGCCATCATTCCTGGATCATCGAGTTTGCCAAAGCCCCTTCCGATCTTGAGGCATTCGCCAACATGCTCGACCAGAACCTTCAGAAGGTCAATTCCGACTATGAGGCAAAGCGCTACAAGGGCATATTCCTCGATCGCCTTCAGCTGACCTCGGCTCCTTCTGGCACATTCTCGGCATGGCTCAAGAAGAAGAAAGGCAAGCTCGGCGGACAGATCAAGATTCCGCGTCTTTCAAATTCACGTCAGTACTACGAGGAACTAACCGACATTATCGACAACAAATAACATAAAATTATATGGACAAACAGTTTAAACGTACTCTCGTTACATCAGCACTGCCCTATGCCAATGGTCCTGTACATATCGGACACTTGGCAGGTGTATATGTGCCAGCAGATATCTATGTGCGCTATCTTCGCCTCAAGAAGCAGGAGGTTCTCTTCATTGGCGGATCCGACGAACATGGTGTTCCAGTGACTATCCGCGCCCGCAAGGAAGGCATTACCGTTCAGGATGTGGTCGATCGCTACCACTATCTCATCAAGGACTCGTTCGAGAAGTTCGGCATCTCGTTCGACATCTACAGCCGCACCACAAGCAAGATTCACCACAAGTTTGCCAGCGACTTCTTCCGCAAGCTCTATGATGAAGGCAAGTTCGTTGAGCAGACTTCCGAACAGTTCTACGACGAAGAGACCCACGAGTTCCTTACCGACCGCAACATCCGTGGCGAATGTCCCCGCTGCCATGCACTCGGTGCTTATGGCGACCAGTGTGAGAAGTGTGGCGCAACACTCTCGCCCGATGAGCTCATCAACCCATACAATGCCGTCAACGGCAACCCTCTTGTCAAGAAGAGCACCAAGCACTGGTATCTCCCTCTTGACCAGCATGAGGAGTGGCTTCGCAAGTGGATCCTCGACGACCACAAGGAGTGGCGTTCGAATGTCTATGGCCAATGCAAGAGCTGGCTCGATGGCGGCTTGAAGCCTCGTGCCGTGACTCGCGACCTCGACTGGGGCATACCTGTGCCTGTCGAAGGTGCTGAAGGCAAGGTGCTCTATGTGTGGTTCGATGCTCCTATCGGCTATATCTCCAACACCAAGGAGCTTTGCGATGCCAACCCTGAGCAATATGGCACATGGCAGAAGTGGTGGCAGGACGACGACACCCGCATGATCCATTTCATCGGCAAGGACAATATCGTCTTCCACTGCATCGTCTTCCCTGCAATGCTCAAGGCTCATGGCGACTATATCCTACCTGACAACGTGCCTTCTAACGAGTTCCTCAACCTCGAAGGCGACAAGATCTCAACTTCGCGCAACTGGGCAGTATGGCTCAACGAGTATCTCGAGGACATGCCTGGAAAGCAGGATGTGCTCCGATATGTGCTCACTGCCAATGCTCCTGAAACCAAGGACAACGACTTCACGTGGAAGGACTATCAGGCACGCAACAACAACGAGCTCGTAGCTATCTTCGGCAACTTCATCAACCGTGCGATGAAGCTCACCGAGAAGTACTTCGGCGGTAAGGTGCCAGCCTGTGGCGAACTGACCGACTACGACAAGTCAACTCTCGATGAGTTCAAGACCGTCAAGGAGGATGTTGAGTCATTGCTCGACAACTTCAAGTTCCGTGACGCACAGAAGCAGGCCATGGAGCTGGCACGCATCGGTAACAAGTATCTTGCCGAGACCGAACCTTGGAAGCTCTTCAAGACCGATGAGGGTCGTGTGGCTACCATACTCAACCTCGCACTCCAGATCTCTGCCAACCTCGCAATCGCTTTCGAGCCGTTCCTGCCTTTCAGTGCTGCCAAGCTCCGCACAATGCTCGGCATGGAGTCGTTCGAATGGGACAACCTCGGACGTACCGACCTTCTTGCCGAAGGTCATCAACTGGGCGAATCTGTCCTGCTCTTCGAGAAGATCGAAGATGACGTGATCCAGAAGCAGCTCGACCGTCTGGAGCGAATCAAGGCTGAGAACGACAAGATAGCACTCGAGGAGGCTGAGAAGAACTATAAGGCAAAGCCAGTGGGCGAACTCTGCACCATCGATGACTTCGCAAAGCTCGACATCCGTACAGCTACAGTCACAGCATGCGAGAAGGTGAAGAAGAGCGACAAGCTCCTCAAGTTCACTCTCGACGATGGCAGTGGCACACCTCGCACTATTCTCTCAGGCATTCAGGCTTGGTACAACCCAGAGGATCTCATCGGCAAGCAGGTGCTCTTCATCGCCAACCTCGCTCCTCGTGTCATGAAGGGCATCGAGAGCCAGGGCATGATACTTTCGGCCGAGAACTTCGACGGTTCGATCAGTGTCACAACTGTCGAGCATCCTGTCAAGCCAGGTTCACAAGTTAAGTAAATGAACGATATCAACAAACGACTATTTCTGACTTTCATCAAGATTGGCGGATTCACCATCGGAGGCGGCATGGCCATGGTGCCAATCATGGAGTCAGAAATAGTGACAAAGAACAAATGGCTGACGAAGGAAGAGTTTCTCGACATCCTTGCGGTGAGTCAGGCCACTCCAGGCATCTTTGCTGTCGATATGGCAAGTCATATCGGCTATAAGGTCTCTGGTCTGAAGGGTGCCATCATCAGTGCCCTCGGCAATATCCTTCCTTCGTTTGTCATCATCCTGCTGATTGCCGTCTTCTTCAGTGCATTCAAGGACAATGTGTGGGTCGAAGCCATCTTCAAGGGAATCCGTCCTGCCGTTGTCGCCCTCATTGCCATGCCAGTGTTCTCAATGGCAAAGTCGGCAAAGCTGAAGATGAGCAACATGTGGATCCCTGTGGTCAGCACCATCCTTATCTGGGCACTCGGACTCTCGCCTGTATGGATCATCTTTGGAGCTGGTCTTGGCGGATATGTCTATGGCAAATACTTACAAAGAGAAAGAGAAAAATGAGCATATTACTTAAACTGTTTCTGGTCTTTTCCCATATCGGCTTGTTCAACTTCGGTGGCGGCTATGCCATGCTGTCGTTCATACAGGCAGAAGTGGTGGCCGACCGTCAGTGGATGACCGAAACAGAGTTTACAGATATTGTCGCAATCTCGCAGATGACCCCTGGTCCTATCGGCATCAACTGTGCAACCTATGTGGGCTATACTGCCGTGATGAACGATGCTGGGATGCAGGTGATGTTTGCCGACTCTCCTCACCTGCTGCAGCTGATGGCCATCATCGGTTCGGCACTTGCCACCCTTGGCGTCCTGTGGCTGCCTTTCATGGTGATGATCCTTGTCAGCAAGCTCATCCTCAAGTATAAGAACTCGATAGTGCAGAAGAGTATCTTCGCCACTCTCCGACCAGCCATCATTGGCTTGCTAGCCTCTGCTGTACTCAGCCTTATGACCACTGCCAACTTCGGTGACTACAGCCAATCGACACTGCAGTTCGTCATCAGCGTCATCATCGCACTTGTGGTCTTCGTAGGTTCGAAGAAATATCATTGGAACCCAATCTACTCCATCATCGGCTGTGGAGTCGTTGGATTGGTTCTTTATGGATTCATTGGCATATAATTATCAATATGATAAATAGGATTATTACTTTATTTTTTCTGACCTTTTCGCTTGTAGCTCATGCGAAGGTCTATAACCCCGACAACCTGCCTGTCGATCGTGTGGCAATCACCTATTCGCGTGTCATCAATCCCGATGGCATCCTCAACCGTGCGACCATTTCTGCCATCGACTCCGTATTGCTCAGACTTGAAAAAACCACCGGTGTTCAGGCTCTCATAATCGCCATCACCAACATCGAAGGCGACGATCCGTTTCAGTTCACACTCGATGTCTTCAACAAATATGGCATAGGTGGCAAAAGCAGTACAGGTTTCGTCTTGACCTTAGCCACCGACGACCGGTCGTATAGCCTGATCACAGGCGAAGGACTCGAAGGCACATTGCCCGATGCTATCTGCCGTCGCATCCAGAACCGCGTGATGGTGCCTCGGCTCAAGGAGGGAGACTGGAACAGTGCGATGCTCAATACTGTGGTGACCGTGGCCCAATATGTCGAAGGCGATGAAACACTCCGCGAGGCCTATGGCACTGAAGATGGCGAAGACCCTTATGAGTGGCTTTGGGCTATTGCAGGCATCTTCGGACCCGCAGTTCTTGTGATCGCACTCCTGCTCTATATCGAACGTCGCAAGAAGAAATGCAAGAAGTGTGGCAAGCACAAGATGAAGAAGGTCAAGACCGAGACACAGAATCTAAATGCCCGCACCGTCAGATATACCGAGACTTGGGTATGTTCTGCCTGTGGCAATGTCGAGATCCGCCAGCACACTCATTTCATCAACAACGACTTCAATGGCTCAGGAGGCGGATTCGGAGGAGGTATGCCTCGCATGGGCGGGGGTCGAAGCATGGGCTCGTTCGGAGGCTTTGGCGGCGGACATTCGTTTGGCGGTGGCTCAAGCGGAAGGTTCTGATTTTGTTTAAGAAGATAAAGAAGTTAAAGAAGATAAGGGAAGATAAAGACAAATGAATTTTTTGTCTAAGATAATATCTCTTGCTTTATCTTCCCAAAAGGAATCGACAATGCAACTATAAACAACTATAAACAACTATCACAATGAAAAGAAGTAATCTGATTATCATCGCAGTCATAGCAGTATTGGCTGTATGGGGAATCTCAAAGTACAATGGAATGGTGAATGCTGACGAGACAGTATCAAAGGCTTGGGCAAACGTTGAGGCACAGTACCAGCGTCGTGCTGACCTTATCCCTAATCTCGTTGCCACAGTCAAGGGTTATGCCGAACATGAAAAGAGCACTTTCGAGGCAGTAACCGACGCTCGCGCCAAGGCAACACAAGTCTCGCTCAATGTCGAGGATCTCAACGAAGAGAACATGCAGAAGTTCCAGGAGGCACAGGCTCAGGTTTCAAGCGCACTGGCTCGCCTGCTTGCCGTTTCGGAGAACTATCCAGAACTCAAGGCAAGTGAGCAGTTCACCGAACTTCAGGCTCAGCTTGAAGGTACTGAAAACCGTATCAACACTGCCCGCACCGAATACAACAAGGAGGTGAAGGACTACAACGTGGCTGTTCGCAGCTTCCCAGGCAACCTTATCGCAGGTATGTTTGGCTTCGAGCGTCGTGCAGAGTTCAAGGCTGAAGCAGGCGCTGAGAAGGCTCCGAAGGTTGAGTTCTAATTATATCTGCTTGATATTACACTCTTTTGATATTACACTCTTTTCTATACAAACAGCCAGCTGCCCTTGCATATTGCAAAGACAGCTGGTTTCGTTTTTTTTTAGGATTTCTTCTCGTTCATGTGCGACTTGATCATGTTGACATAGCTATCGACACCGAGGAAAGTGGCACAGAGAAGAAGGAACTGAGCGACGAGGATTATGACCGAATGGTCAATGACTCCCATGGGCGGTAGCAGCAAGGCCACGACAGACAGGATTACGGCTATGACCCACGAGGCGAGTGCAAGCTTCTGTTTCATATTAGGTTTTAAGGTTATGAGGTTTTGAGGTTCTTTGACAGCGCGGAGCTACTTTACAACATCATAAGGTTTTAAGGTTTTGAGGTTTTGAGGTTTTGAGGTTTTGAGGTTTTGAGGTTCTTTGTCAGCGCGGAGCTACCTTATAACCTTAAAACCTTATAACCTTATAACCTTATAACCTTATAACCTTATAACATAGTTTACTCGTATTCAGAGCCGCCAGCACTATCGCTGCCATCAGTTGCGCCACCACCGCTTCCTGGGTCTTCAGTGCCACCAGAACCACCAGGAGTCTGTGAGCCACCCGAAGGATTACTACTGCCGTTTGGGTCAGTTGGGTCAGTTGGATCAGTGTTCTCTGGATCCTCCACATTGCCATCGTCGCTTGAAGTCACGCGCTTCACGATGTTGCCATAGCGGTCGTAGCAGGTGATGCTGACAGAGGTGCGTGCGAGCTCGTCCTTGATATCGACGCTCGGAGTGAAAATCACGCGACGTCCGGTGATGAGGTCAGCGCCTACCATGTTGACGTTTGCCACTGAGGTAGCGCGGAGTCCGAAGCGCATGGTGCCAAGTCCTGGGATA
>SFEH01000176.1 GCA_004557315.1 Bacteroidales bacterium | reverse complement strand
TCATCTGCTGCTTCTCATTAGTTTTCACTTGTCCATTAACTCCAGTTATCTCCTGCTAACTCACATTATCTCCTGTCATTATAACTTAGGATATTGCATCGTGATGCAGTGGAGCGAACCATGCTGACGTATCAGCACCTGACAATCGACACCCACTATCTCACGACCAGGGAAAGCCTCGGCGAGGACTGCCATTGCCTTGCTGTCATTCTCTGGCTGACCATAGGTAGGCATCAGCACGGCACCATTCATGATTAGGAAATTGGCGTATGTGGGCGGTCGGTGCATTGCACATACACGATGGTATCAGCAGGACAGAGGCGAGCCAGGGTGTCGATATGTCCATCGGTGTCATCGCCTGCCAGATAGCCATGATCGAGCCAAAGCACACGTTCGGCGTGGAGAGTCTGCTTGAGCATCTCCTCTGCCTCATCCTTGCTGAAGTAGTTGCGGTTGGGAGAAAGCAGGCATGACGAAGTGGTGAGTATAGTGCCACAGCCATCCGACTCAACCGAACCGCCTTCAAGGATGATGCGGCGAAGGTCGAGGTATGCAAATTTGCCGTCCAGTCGGTCAATGATTCGGGCATTGATCTGATTGTCGAGATCGGCGGCATACTTCAATCCCCAGCCATTGAACCCGAAATCATTGGCAACTCGCACCCCGTCCTCGATAGTGGTGATAAAGGCATGGTCGCGAGCCCAGGTGTCGTTGGTTTCGATATCCACAATGCTGACATTGCCTCGGTTGAGGTCATCGATGAGGTCGAGCTGGTCGAGAACACCAGCAGGATCGGGAGTCACGATGACGAGTTTTTCGCGTTTGGCAATCTCGCGAGTGAGGTTGCGGTAGCAAGTATTGGCATCTTCGAGATATGGGAGCCAGTCGGTCTCGATGTGAGGCCATGCTATCTGTACGAAGCTCTGGGTTTCCCATTCGGCAGGGAATCTTTTCATCTGTGTAATAGCTTTTTAATCTTGGAAATTAGTCGTTTTCTCTTTGTCTTCGGCAGTGTGTCCTTCAGTCCGAGGGCTGCCTCTACGCTATGATAATACTCTACGGCGAAGTCGCACATCTTCAGCTGTTCCAGTTTCAGACTGTCTTTTGCCTTGGTCTGGAGCATGATGAGTGTGGATGCTGGACTCGGACAAACCTTTGCTTCTTCTGCGCCTTCCATCATTATCTCCACATCCTTCTGGGTCGAAGTGGTGAAATAGGCGAGGTATTGGCCTTCGGATATGAGCCTTACGCTGTATGCTTTTTCCCATATTGTCCTGTTTGCCTCGAAGCACTCCTTGCTTGCCGTCCAGCAACGTGTCATTGGCAGTCCTTCCACGAAGCCCTCATCGCTGCTGAAAGTCAGGTCGCCCCACGGCACTCTTGCGGCAATGTCGTAGTCCAAGCTCTCGATATATTTCTTCAGGTTGTTGGTCTTCATCCTGAACTGTTGCCAGAAGATGAAGATGCGGTCGATGTCAAAGTCGGGTGCGGTTTCATCCGGAAGCCCAGCCTTGACATCCTCCTTGTTGATGCATGTGCGCATCTCTTCGAGCATTTCGCGATAGATAAGTTCGTTCAATTTTGTCTTTTTCTTTGTACTACAATAGTGCAAAGATAAGCAATTTTGGCAAAAAGTAAAAATTATTACAAAGAAAATGAGGCATATCCTTTGTCTTTTTGTTTCTTTTGGTTATCTTTGCCGACATTGAGAAAGCTTAATACGACAGTCAATGAAAAAACTTGCTTTTGTAAAGGATCATTTATTCTGGGTCTGCGTCGTTGTCTTTGTCCTTTTCATGTGCTTCTTCGACAATCACAGCTACCTTCAGCTGCACCGATTGCGCAATCAGCAGGAGAAGATTGAGGAGGAGATAGCATCGTATCGCGACAGCATCGTCGAATATGAAGAGCTCATCCGCGAGGTGAGTGGCAACAGTGCCGAGATGGAGAAGTTCGCTCGTGAGAAACTGATGATGAAGAAAGCCAACGAAGACGTGTATATCATAAAATGAAAAATCTCATAACCAATATCTCGTATGTCCTTGTCATAGTTGCGGCAGTCACTTACTTGCCACTGCGCGACTATGCCCCATATATCATGGCAGTGGGTGCTGCCGGATTGTTTGTCTTGCACTTTCTTGAACGATACGAAGGCAAGAACCTTCGTCTTCGCCGCATCATCTTCATTCGTCATATCATAGGTCTCGCATATGGCTTGGCTGCCTATTTCATGTTCCAGGCAGGCATGTACTGGCTCATTGCCCTTATGATTGCTGCAGTGCTCGAGATCTATACGCTCTGGGTGATAGGCAAGGAGAAGGATAAGTAGTTGGACAAGTAGTAGAGTTTCCATAAATCTGAAATTTTGTTGATTAAATTTTTGACGGTGCAAAGATAAGCTCTGCCAGATGCTCCATTGTCCACCTACGTCCCTCTATGTCCTTCTACGGGGACATTTTCTTTTTTTTCATGGGTATGTGAGCCCCTCCTTATTTGTCCATACATCCACGCCCCCCTATAAGGGGGCGCGTATGGATGGACTAAAGGAGGCTCACAAATCAGTATCTGGATGATTATTTTTTGCCGAAAGCATGGCGTTTTGCTGCCAGAAAGTATAGTGTTTAGGCATTGAAAGTATAGTGTTTATCAGTCAAAAGTACCGTACTTATGAGCCGTAAGTATGGTACTTTTGTTTGCAAAGTATGGAGCTTTTTTATTTTTTCAGCTGCTTGATGACACGGCATGGATTGCCAGCTGCCATACAGTCTGAGGGGATGTCGTGTGTTACCACGCTGCCAGCACCTATGACACAGCGGTCGCCAATGGTCACTCCTGGGCAAACGGTGACATTGCCTCCAAGCCAGCAATCTTCTCCGATCTTGATGGGGTAGGCCGCCTCGATGGTCTTGCGACGCTGCAGGTAGTTGATAGGGTGTTGTGGGGTATAAAGCGAACAATTTGGTCCTATCAGTGTGTGGCTACCAATAGTGATGTCGGCAGCATCGAGGAACATCGCATTATAGTTGACGAATACGCCTTCGCCCAAGTGCAGTCCATTGCCGTGATCGCAGTGGAAGGGCGGGAGGATAGTCACTGATGCAGGCACTGAAGGAATCATTGCCTCAAGCACTTCGCGGTAATCTTCATGATCCATACCAGATTTGTTGAAGCGCTCGCAGGCCAGTCTCGACCTCGTCAGACTTCTGTCTATTTCAGGATCGGTCCAGTCGTACATCATGCCCGATCGCATCTTTTGCCATTCTGTCATTTCCATAATTTTACTAACAAAGAATTTTTGCTGTTTCATGTGCAAAGATACTCATTCTTTTTCATATTTCATACAATTATTACCGATTTATTTGGAAATAATCAATAAGGTGAGTAACTTTGCAGTATAAATAAAAACAAGGAAATAATAATTCAATAAATGCAATTATAATGGTTAAATTTCATTATTTCTTGAATAATTGCCTGAGGCGACATCCAACTGCTCAAATAAATCCCGAATTGTTTGGCAGTTCGGGATATTATTATTACCTTTGCCGAAAGA
>SFEH01000038.1 GCA_004557315.1 Bacteroidales bacterium | reverse complement strand
GACAAGCGAATGCACGGTCAGGTGTTCGGCCGCTCGCTTAGCTTCATCGAATACATCATGGCTGTGCGCGACACGCTCGACTGCTGGTACTCACCAGAATACGTGCCTCTCGAATTCTGCAAGCGCACCCACGAGGGCTCTTATAAGGCAATCGAACGCAACACCTATACCACTACCTTCAATGGCGATGGGAAAGGAATCGACGACATAGAAAGTGTGCAGATCAACATCGACCGATGGCGAAACAAGAAAGGCAGCGACAAGAAGTCGTTTACCTCGAAAAACGTGACCTACGATTATCTCTCGCTCTTCTATCGCATCCGCAGCCTCGATTATTCGACAATCAAGCCTGGCACAACTATTTCCTTGCCTGTCGTTTCAGGTATCAAGGTCGAACAGATGAAGGTGAAGTTTATCGAAGAGACGACTTGTAAGCTCGACAAGGGCAAGAAATACCCTGCCTACAAGGTGGAACTGCGCTTCAACGTAAAGGGCGAAGATGGCGCTCCGCTCTACGTATGGCTGACCAAGGACGAGGCTCGCATCCCTCTCTGCGTCATCATCCATCTGAAACGTGTCGGATCGATACAATGCGAGATAGCTAATTATTAGATAGTCAACAAAAAAAGGAGATAAAAGAGATAAAGAAGTTAAAGAAGATAAAGACAAATGTTTTAGTCTTTAGTTGATACTATCCTTTATCTTCCCCAAAGTAAACAGTCAATGCAGCTATTGTCTTTATTTTCTTTAACTTCTTTATCTCCTTTATCTTCCCCAATATTTCAACATGGACGATACCTTTCGCACCATAACCAAGAGCTCTGAAGGACTCTACAAAGAGAAGATGAGCAAGTTCCTTTCCTTTGCCGAACCCTGCACGAGTGCAGAAGAAGCGAAGGAGATCGTTGCCATGTACAAAAAGGAATACTACGATGCGCGTCACGTATGCTGGGCATATATGATTGGACACCAGAGACTTGAGTTCCGCAGCAACGACGACGGTGAGCCTTCAGGCACGGCAGGCAAGCCCATCTTAGGACAGATCAACTCGTTCAACCTCACCGACCTTGTTGTCATCGTGGTGCGTTACTTCGGAGGCATCAAACTTGGCACAAGCGGACTCATCGAGGCATACCGCACCGCAGCTGCCGAGGCTCTCTCTGCAGCCGACATCGTAGAAAAACTCGTTGAAGACACCTTAGAAGTGTATTTCGAATACCCTCTTATGGGCGAAGCCATGCGCATAGTAAAAGAGGAAGGCGCAAAAGTCCTCGTTCAGGACTTCACCATCGACTGTCGTCTCAAGCTCTCCCTCCGAAGGTCGCTTATGCCAAAGATGCGCGACCGCTTTGAGAAAGTGCTCGGGATAGATGTGAAGGTGTGAAGATGTGAAGGTGTTCATTGTCTTCCGTAGTATTATAACTATGCAGCGTCAAAAAACATCTTCACACCTTCACATCTTCACACCTTCACATCTTAACACCTTCATATCTTCACACCTTAACACCTTACCGTTCCACCCCACATCAGTTTTTTCCGAAGCGTATCATAGAAGGTGCTGTTAGTGCGGCGCACCACCCCTATCGTGTGATCTGCCTTGCGCAACTGCAGCTTGTATTGCGTGGTAAGATGCAAAGGAAGACCGTCGATAGCAACAAGGAAGAGGTTATTGCGGCTTGCGACCTCAATGTCGAGCACGCTGGAATCATTGATCACCAACGGACGGGCGGTGAGCGAATGAGCAGCGATAGGCACTATCTCAAGACAATGCGACTGTGGCTGCAGTATTGGGCCACCCGCACTCATGGCATAGGCAGTCGAACCCGTAGGCGTTGCCACTATCAGGCCATCGGCATCATATTGATTGAGCAATATGCCATCGACCGACACCGACACCGACACCATCGACGACACGTCGCGTTTCAGGATGGCCACCTCATTCAGGGCAAAGCGCTGGTAAGTCTGCTGACATTCTGGAATGTCGAGCTGCAGGAGGTTGCGGTATTCCACCTCATACTGTGCATCGCACACTATGCTCGGAATGGCAGTCTCTATCTCGTCAAGCTGCACATCGGCAAGGAAACCCAATCGCCCAGCATTGATGCCAAGGATAGGGATACCCGACTGACCAATCTTGGTGGCAGTGCGCAGGAAAGTGCCATCACCACCTATGCTGAAAGCCATGTCGGCACCTTCGACCGAGACATCTCCGTCGATAAGTTCCACATCGTCCAGCTTCTCCAATATCTGTTTTATCTGGTCACATGCCGCAGGCTTTGCTGCACCAAACAGGGCAATCTTCATTGTTTCTGAATTAAAAAATTACTGCAATTATATAAATAATCAAAAATACTGACCTTTTTTTGCCAATAAAATTGAGTGTTTCGCAAAATATTACTATTTTTGCAACTGATTTTTTGGCTTCAGCGATGCAAAGATGCCGAGTTTCTTGGATATTTCCAAGTTTTTTCATCATAAACTGACAAATAAAAGCAAATAATTATGATATTCGCAAACATCCTCCTTCAATTGACAATGCCGAATGCAGACGGCACAATGTCTGCCGACTCTCTTCAGATGTTACAGAATCAGGGCGCAACAGCCGATGGACTCTCATTCTGGCAAATGGCTCTCAACGGTGGCTGGCTCATGATTCCTCTGGCTCTGCTTTCCATCCTCGCCATCTACATCTTTGCCGAACGATACATAGTGATCCGCAAGGCATCGAAGGACGCGCCATACTTCATGGATCGCATCCGCGAGTTCCTTCTCGACGGCAAGCGCGACGCAGCCATCAAGGTGTGCAAGCAGACACGCGCTCCATACGCTGCAATGATTGAGAAGGGTATCATGCGCATCGGTCGTCCCGCTGCTGACATCCAGAGCGCCATCGAGAACGTCGGCAACCTTCAGATTGCCCAGATGGAGAAAGGCTTCACCATGCTTGCGACTATCTCATCGGGAGCTCCTATGATTGGCTTCCTCGGTACTGTCACTGGTATGATACGTGCGTTCTACGACATGGCGAGCGCAGGCAACAATGCCGACATCACCCTTCTCTCAAGCGGTATCTATCAGGCACTCACCACAACCGTGGCAGGTCTCATCGTCGGTATCATCGCGATGTTTGCATATAACTACCTCGTCGGCAAGCTCGACAAAGTGGTCAACGAAATGGAAGCAAAGACTCTCGAGTTCATGGATCTCATCTCTACCGACCTTCCTGAAAAGAAGTAACACTATGGCATTAAAACGAAGAAACAAGATACAGACCACCTTCAGTATGTCGTCGATGACTGATGTCATCTTCCTCCTGCTGATATTCTTCATGGTCACATCCACCGTGGTATTCCCCAATGCCATCAAGGTGCTCTTGCCTCAAAGCAAGAAGCAGACCTCGGCATCGCCATTGGCAAGGGTGACCATCGACAAGGATCTCAACTACTATGTGGCATTCGGCAACGAACGCGAACACTCGATTTCGTTCGATGAGATCACTCCTTGGCTACGCTCCATGCAGCTCGAAGAACCAGACATGTATGTGGCACTGTATGCCGACGAGACTGTACCTTATAGCGAAGTAATCAAGGTTCTTGACATTGCCAATCGCGAGCATTTCAGAATGGTTTTGGCAACAAGGCCTATTAAGTAATCAATAGAGAAGATAAAGAAGATAAAGAAGTTAAAGAAGATAAAGAAGATAAAGACAATAGTTGTATTGTCGTAATAAAATTTGAAGAGAAAGAAGATTTTTTCATAAGACTAACACATTTGTCTTTATCTTCTTTAACTTCTTTATCTTCTTTATCTTCTCAATAGTATAAAAAAAATGAACAACGAATCAAAGAAAGACAAGTTAATTAGCCTGTGCATCACGATTGCCGTGCATGCGCTGGTCATCGTTTTGCTTGTATTCCTTGGATTCAAATATCAGGCTCCAGAGGAAGAAAGCGGCATATTGCTCATGGCTGGCGAAGTTGAACTGTCGTCGGGCAATGAGAGTGCGCGCACAGATGCTTCAGATATTGTTGAACCAACCCCTGCTCCCGAACCAGTGGCAGAACCGACTCCTGCACCTATGCCACAGCCAGCTGCACCCGAACCTGCAGTTCCTGAACCTGCGCCAGAACAGCCTCTCATAACACAGAACATCGAAGATGCTCCTGCCTTGGCTGCAGAAAAAAAGAAGAAAGAGGAAGAGGCAAAGCGTAAGGCTGAAGAAGAGGCACGCAAAAAGAAACAGGCTGAAGAGGCAAAGCGTGCGGAGGATGCCAGATTGAAAGCAGAAGCCGATGCCAAGGCAAAGGCAAAAGCCGAAGCAGAGGCGAAAGCCAAAGCTGAAGAAGAAGCCAAGCGCAAGGCAGAGGAAGAGGCAAGACGTAAGGCTGAAGAAGAAGCACGACGCAAAGCCGAAGAAGAAGCAAGGAAACGTGCGGCTGCACAGAACCTTGTGACTGGTGCATTCGGCAAGAACAGTGGCACAGACAATACAGCCAATGGCGTGCAAGGCAGTGTCGGTGGCAACAATCCTACAGGCGCAAGCCGTGGCAATGCAGGATATGGCGATTATGACCTCGGCGGACGAGGCATAGTAGGTTCTCTGCCAAAGCCGACATTCAACGTCAATGCCAACGGCAAGGTGGTAGTCAGAATCACAGTCAACGGCAACGGACAAGTCATTGCTGCCGAACCAACGTCAGGCACCACCATATCTAACCAGACCGTCCGTTCGGCAGCCGTCGAAGCAGCCAAGAAAGCGCGTTTCGCAGTAAAAGAAGGCGCTGGCAACGTGACCGGTACCATCACTTATTATTTCGACAGTAATAACTGATTTAGGCAAAGGAGATAAAGAAGATAAAGACAAATGAAATTTGTAACAAGGAAGAACATCTCCATTAACTATCCATAACGTAAACGACTATACAACTATTGTCTTTATCTCCTTTATCTTCTTTATCTCCTTTATCTCCCCAAAACAATAATCATATTCTCTCCAATACTTTCTGGACAAGCACCTTCATTGCGTCCTTATATTCAGTCGAAGAGTTCTTTGCCACACGATTGGCAACGACACTGCACACCGTGACGGCCTTATGTCCGAGCATACGTGCAAAACCTGCAAGCGGAGCCGACTCCATCTCGTAGTTGGTGATCTTACTGCCCTTGTATTCAAACGACTCAATTCGCTGATTGATGCCTGGCGACGCAATCTTGAGTCGTACCTCACGTCCCTGTGGTCCATAGAAGCCCACGGCACTTATCGTCACGCCCATTACCATGTCATCGCCACAGATGCGTGCAGCGAGCTCCTCGTCGGCACTGACCACGTATGGCGCAGCCGCCTTCTCCGGGTACTTGATATATTCCGTCAGGACTTTCTCAAACTCGAGGTCTGCCACCTTGTCGCGGTCGGCATACCAGTTGAGCACACCGTCGAAACCTATCGACTTCTCGCTCACTATCGATGATCCTGTAGGCACGAATGGCTGCAAGCCACCGCACGTACCGATACGCACCATCTCTAATTGATGATGTTCTGGTCGGATCTCACGAGTCTCGAAATCCACATTCTTCAATGCGTCGAGTTCTGTTACCACAATGTCGATGTTGTCAGGACCAATGCCATGGCTCAAGGCCGTGATGCGCTTGCCCTTGTACGTTCCTGTGATGGTATGGAACTCACGGCTCGACACTTCACATTCTTTCGTGTCGAAAAACGATGCAATCATATCGACACGGCCTGGATCGCCACACATGACGATCTTGTCGGCAAGTTGTTTTGGACGAAGATGCAGATGAAACACACTTCCATCAGCATTGATGATTAGTTCTGAAGCTGGTATCATGATATTAAACATTTATAAAGATTATACACTAACTCACTTTTCCAAGTTCCTGTATTCTTTTGCCAATCTCGCAATCTGCTCATGCAGATTATTGACCTGAATCTCTTTCTGCAGGATCTGCGGTCTCAACATGCTGCGTACGGAAGCGTTGGCATTTCTATAATCCTCGCGCAACTGTTGCAGGTCGGTCTTGGCTATTGTGAGATTCTCCTTTGCATGGCAATAGTTATCGTAGGCACGGCGTGCCTTCTCGTTCTTGAAGTCATCGGCCGACTCATAGACGATGTTATCCCTGATTGGGATAAATAGCTTGGCAGCCGCCACGGCATGCGGGTCAACAGGATTCTTGATCTGTTCGAGCAGCTCATCATAGTTGTCCTCGCGCCATGTATCGGCAATGCAGTCGATACGCGCCCTCGACACGTTGTCTCCCTCAAGGAAGCTTGGCTCGTCGTCGATCTTGAAGAGATAGATGCACACAAAACCTGGCTTTGCGCCACGGTCGGTTGCCCACCACCCCACATGGTTGGTCTCGTCGATAGCCATCATATAGTCGTTGTAAGGTGAATTGAACGGCATGCTCAGGCGGCTTGGTGCATAAAAGGCATCGGCTTCGGCATTGAAGGTTGTGACGTAGATATCCAGTCCTCCCATTCCTGGCGTGCTGTCACAGGCGAAATACAGAGTCTCGCCATCGGTACGCATGAACGGATAAGCCACGCGGCACGACTCTCCGCCTATCGATTCAATCTTCTCTGGTTCGGTCCATCGTCCTTCGAAGAACGATGAAGCATAGAGATTGCTTGTTCCATTCTCTTTGTCATCGAGCGTCAGCAGACGATAGTCGCCAGCCAAGGTCTCAAACACCACGGCACTCGAATCCGAGCGTTCGGCAACCACTCCGCCACATTCTTCAGGCGAAATCATCTTGCCCGACTCGAAACCTAACTTATAATAAGAAAAAAAATTGTTCTGAGGCACCATGAGGCTGTCGATGATGACCACATCCTGCACATGACCCACGGCACGAAGCCCTATCTCACATTCCGAGATGATACTGTCAGTGCGAGGTATCCATGTAGAGTTCTTGCTGAGACCTGCCTTATATTTCTCGAGCGACTCAATGGCACCCTCAAAGTCATACAGGTGCTGACGGCTGATGCCTAAATACCAGTACGCCCCGATCTTTCCTCCCTTTGCTCCTTTCTCAAGATACTTGACCGATTCGGCATACTCGCCGGTCATGCAGAGACATTGCCCATAGAACTTGTTAATCTCGGCATTGTTGGCATATCTCGGCTGCTGTATCAGGCTGCGGAAAGCGACCACAGCACGGGTGTAATCGCCAGCAGTAACCAAGGCCTTTGCCTCGTTCAGAGTCACGGCTCCTGCATTTATGCAGAAGCAAGAAAAGAGAATAATTATATATAGTCTAAGCTTCATTTTTTTGAATATTTTATTAAGGCAAAAACAATTCTGCCGCACAAAAATAAGAAATATTCTATAAATTAGCGCCTATTATCATACTTTTTAACCCTATTTTCCAAAATAACCTTAAGAAATGACCGAAATAAAGTAAATTCTGACTATATTTGCACCAATTTTTACAATATATGACAATGCTGAACAATACAAACGATCGTTGCTTGGTCTTGATTCCGACCTACAACGAGAAAGAAAACATAGAGAATATCGTCCGATATGTCTTTGGCCTGAGCCGTCCATTCGATATATTGGTCATCGACGACGGCTCGCCCGATGGCACAGCCGCTATCGTCAAGCACCTTCAGGAAGAGTTTCCCCAGCTCCACCTCTTGGAGCGCGAGGGAAAGTTAGGTCTCGGCACAGCCTATATCGCAGGTTTCAAGTGGGCACTTGAGCACGACTATGACTACATCTTCGAGATGGATGCCGACTTTTCGCACAATCCTGACGACCTTCTGAAGCTTCATGATGCCTGTGCCAATGGAGGTGCCGACCTTGCCATTGGTTCGCGTTATGTATCGGGCGTCAATGTTGTCAACTGGCCTATTGGCCGCGTTCTCATGTCCTACTACGCATCGGTCTATGTGCGATTGGTCACTGGCATGAATGTCCACGACAGCACAGCGGGCTTCGTATGCTATTCGCGTCGCCTGCTCGAAAAGATGGAGCTCGACCTCATCCAGTTCAAGGGCTATGCCTTCCAGATTGAAATGAAGTTCACTGCCTGCATGATGGGTGCCAAGATCAAGGAAGTGCCAATCATCTTCACCAACCGTGTACTTGGCACAAGCAAGATGAGCGGTGGTATCTTCAGCGAGGCTTTTATCGGTGTAATCAAACTCAAGGTATCGTCATGGACGCGCAAGTTCCCACAACTCTGATCCGCAATGTCAGGGTCTTCACCGACGGCAGTCTGCATAAGGGTGCTGTAGCTTTCTGTGAAGGTATCATCACGGCTATATTATTCGAAGCCGACGACGACATCGACGCGTTTGCAGAGTCGGTTGCCGATGTGGTGATCGATGGCAAGGGTGGCATGCTCCTCCCTGGTGCTATTGACGCGCATGTGCATTTCCGCGAACCAGGCATGACTCAGAAGGCCGACATCGCAAGCGAGAGCCGTGCGGCTGCTGCAGGAGGTGTAACTACCGTGCTCGATATGCCTAACGTCAACCCTACCACCACCTCACCATCGGCCTTGGCACTGAAGCTCTCGCTCTTCGACGAGAAGTCATTGGTCAACTACGGTGTGTTCTATGGCATCACCTCTGCCAATATCGACGAGGCGCTCCGTCTCAACCCTGCCGACATCTGCGGCTACAAGGTGTTCCTTGGCTCTTCGACCGGCGGTATGCTCATGAACGATGCCTCCCTGCTTCGCCAACTGTTTGCGAGCACACAGCGCACCATTGCCGTCCACAGCGAAAGTGAGGACATCATCCGTGCCAACCGCCAGCGCATCCTTGCAGAGTTTGAGGCAAAGGAGGGCAAGGCGGTCGATGACGTGCCTGTGGAGTATCATCCTGTGATCCGCAGCACTGAGGCATGTGTCGCCACTACCGATCAGGCCATCCGTCTTGCCAAAGAGACAGGTGCCAACCTTCATATCTGCCACATCACTACCGAAGCCGAACTGTCATTGCTTGAACGTGGCGAGATCGACGATAAGAAGATCACTGCCGAGGCGTGTGTGGCTCACCTCTGGTTCTGCGACGACGACTACAAGCGCTTAGGCACAGCCATCAAGTGCAACCCTGCCATCAAGACACGTCAGGACCGCGAGGCTCTGCGTCAAGGACTCACCAACGGACTCATCGACACCATCGCTACCGACCATGCGCCTCATTGCCCAAGCGACAAGCAGGGAGGTGCGATCAAGGCTGCTTCAGGCATGCCTAGCATCCAGTTCTCATACCTTGCAATGCTCGAACTTGCCAAGCAGGGTATCGTCAGCCTCGAAAACGTAGTGAAGCTGATGTGCGAGAACCCAGCCAAGCGCTACAGGATTGCCGACCGTGGCAGCATTCAGCTCGATGCCAAGGCCGACATGGTGCTCGTTGCCGACAACGAAAGCCTGACTGTCAGTGCCGACACCATCCTCTCGAAGTGCGGTTGGTCGCCGTTCGAGGGCGTGACTTTCAGCAACAGGATAATGAAGACATGGGTCAATGGCATAGAGGTCTTCGACCAGAACAGTCCAGCAGCACAACGGCCTGCAGCCGGACAAAAGATCGAATATTATGGATGAATTGCACCTTATTGACATTGAGGCAGTGGTCAAGCACAAGATGCCTAAGTACTATCCGAAAGTACCTAAGTGGGTCTTCCGCTTTGCTGAATGGCTGATATGCCAGAAGGAGATGAACCATATCATCACCGAACTGCGCGACGTGAAGGGTGCCGACTTTGCCGATGGCATGACCCGCATCCTCAACGTCAACTACACCATCAGCGGCATGGAGAACATCCCCGATGAGGGCAGGTTCATTTTTGTGTCCAATCACCCTCTCGGTGCATTCGACGGCATTTCATACATCAAGGTTCTTGGACACAAGTACCCAAAGTTCAAGGTCATCGTCAACGACATGCTGATGTACATCTACAATATGCGTCCGGTCTTCCTGCCTGTCAACACCCTCGGCGCACAGAAACGGAGCGACATGGAGGCGATAGATGCAGCATACAACGATGCCGAGACACAGCTTCTCTCCTTCCCTGCCGGCTTCTGCTCACGCTGGATCGACGGCAAGATACAGGATGTGCCATGGAAGAAATCCGTTATCACCCAAGCAATAGAATCAAAACGCGACATCATACCTATGTACTTCGGCGGTCGCAACTCCATCACGTTCTACGCGATTGAGTGGCTGCGCCGCGTAGCAGGCATGAAGTTCAACATCGGCCTCATCCTGCTGCCTTGGCAGATGGTGAAGACCGCCAAGAACAAGACATTCTCGATCACCATCGGCAAGCCTATCCCATGGCAGACGTTCGACAAGAGCAAGACGCCAACCGAATGGGCTCAATGGCTGAGAGAACAGAGTTACGCACTTAATTAAGGTTATAAGGTTGTAAGGTTATAAGGTTATAAGGTTGTAAGGTCATAAGGTTGTAAGGTTTTTGCCAGCGCGAAGCCTAACCTCAAAACCTAAAAACCTAAAAACCTAAAAACCTTAAAACCTCAAAACCTAAAAACCTCAAAACAAATGCTCGAAGAAATCATCGCTCCTATCGACAAGGAGATATTGAAAGAAGAACTGAACAGCGCTCGCCTTCTGCGTCACGCACGCAAGGGCGGAAACGACATTTACATCTTCACTGCGCATCAGTGCCCTAATCTCATGAGCGAAGTCGGACGACTTCGTGAGATCGCCTTCCGTGAGGCAGGTGGCGGTACTGGATTGGCATGCGACATCGACGAGTTCGACACGATGGACGAGCCATACTGGCAGCTCATTGTGTGGAATCCGCAAGACGAACAGATACTCGGAGGCTATCGCTACATACATGGCACCAACGTCAGGCTGAACGACAAGGGAGAACCGATCCTCGCCACTTCCCACATGTTCGGCTACTCCGACAAGTTCAAGGCTGAGATACTGCCCAGGATGATCGAGCTCGGACGCTCGTTCGTTATTGTCGATCATCAGTCAAGCCGCTCGGGTGCCAAGGGCATGTTTACCCTCGACAATCTCTGGGATGGTCTCGGAGCCCTCTCCATCATCCATCCCAACACCCATTACTTCTATGGCAAGTTCACCATGTATCCGTCGTTCACTCCCCAGGGGCGCAACATGATACTCTACTTCCTCAAGAAGCATTTCCCAGACCCTGACAACCTCGTCTGGCCATTCAATCCCCTGCAGACCGACACCGACGAAGAAGCCATGAAGCGACTCTTCGTCCACGACTCGTTTGCCGATGACTATAAGATCCTGAACACAGAGGTGCGCAAGCTCGGCGTCAACATCCCACCTCTCGTCAATGCCTATATGTGCCTTTCACCTACAATGAAGATGTTCGGCACCGCCATCAACGATGAGTTTGGCGATGTCGAAGAGTCGGGTATCCTTATCAAGATCGATGAGATTGCAACCGAGAAGCATAAGCGATATATCGAGACGTATCTTGAAGAGGTCAATGCAGATGATGAGGGAAGATAAAGAAGTTAAAGGAGATAAAGAAGATAAAGAAGTTAAAGGAGATAAAGAAGATAAAGAAGTTAAAGGAGATAAAGACAAATGAAGTTTGTCACAAGGAATGTTATCACCTTTATCTCCACAATAGGAAACGACAATGCCACTATTGTCTTTATCTTCTGTAACTTCTTTATCTCCTTTAACTTCCCAAAGAGAACCCCCTTCACAGCAGCCCGTGCTCAACCTGAATACATATATCTTCGAGTTCCTTGTCTTTCCCGTCAGGCTCCCACACGCCCTTTAGGCTCACGCCAAAAAGCGCACCGAAGCTTTGCCAGAAGAAGGCACGGGTCTTGCCAAGGAACTCCCTGATAAGCGAATACGACGACCTGTTACACTCACGGTCAATCAGTCTCACTAACAGCTTGCCCTGCCTGAAATTAAGCCTCTTGAGCTGAGGCTTATACTGGGCAAACAGGTCCTTCTCCAGTTGCTTGAAGTATTTCCTCTGGTCTTTCTCCTTCGGGATGAACTGGATAGTGTCATACACCTGTACCAGCAGGTCGCGTGCAGCCTTGGCAATAGGCAATGTCTTCTTGACGTCATTCACCATACGCCAATATGCCAATTCACGTTTCCGTGATGTAAACTTCTTCTTATTGAAACAATAGACATGACCCAATCGCACTATTGCTACCGTATCCTTCTTCACAGGATCGACATACGCCTGGAGGGTTCCCTCCTGGACATGACTCTCCACCTGGGCTTTCAGCTCAGGCACGACCGCCATGGTCAGGCAGCAGCATATCATCGTCAAAACTAATCGTTTCACGCTACAAAGTTAGCATAATATTATCACTTATGAGTAAATTCACCATTTTTTTAATGATTTTTTACCTATTGTTTTCCTCTTCAAGTGTCTATGGCCAACAAGATTCAATCTCCGATTGGCAAGAACAGGTACTTTCGCTCATCGATGCCGACAGTTTCAGCGAGGCTTCCTATGGCCGTCTCATGGAGATGCTTGGCGATCTCGAGCTCAATCGCAGTGACACAATCTTCCCCGTGCGCATCCGCCAGAACATCATCCTGAGCAGCAATGCCTGCCTCAACATCCGCGAGGGCTACCACAACGTCACTGCCGACAAGATAGCCGATGGCAAGGCTTATCGTGGCGACATGTGGAACCACACCGTGCGCTACAAACTGCAATACGGTAAGGAGTGGGCGGCAGGCCTTGCGCTCGACAAGGACGCTGGTGAGAAGTTCCGCCATCGCTTCCCATCGTTCGACAGCTACAGCGGCTATCTGTCCTATTCGCCCATTCCTGCAGCAATGAAGCAAGGCAGGCGCTTCAGGCTGGCAAAAGCCATCGTCGGCAACTACCGCCTCCGTCTTGGTTCTGGGCTGATCCTCAATCAGTCATTCTCATTGGGCAAGAACATCCAGTCCGACGCATTCATGACAAGCGGCACTACCGTCTCACCTCATTCTTCGACCGACCAATACAACCGCATGCAGGGAGCAGTTGCCGATGTGCGCATGGGCAAGGTGTCGGTCATCCCTTTCGTCTCATACAAGCTGATCGATGCCTCGGTCAGCGAAGACACCATCACGAGCATCCCTACCGATGGCTATCACCGCACCATCGGAGAGACTCGCAAGCGTAATGCTGCCTCGGTATTCAACACAGGCTTGCACCTCTCATTCGCTGGCAACTGGTACAACATTGGAGCAAACCTGCTCTACACACGCTTCTCCCACATCTTCTATCGCCCCATACGCGCGTACAATATTAATTATTTTCGTGGACAAGAGCTGCTACAAGGCTCAATCGACTATCACGCACGTCGCTTCGGCTTCGAATTGCGAGGCGAGACCGCCTTCGACCAGAGTCTCAACCTTGCCACAGTCAATCAAATCAGCCACACCATAGGCGAAGACTGGAAGGCAGCACTTTCCTATCGTTACTTTAGCCGCCAATATCAGCAGCTCTACGCATCGACCGTATCAGAGAGCAGCAGCATGCAGGGCGAACAAGGCGCAACCCTCACCCTCACAGGCTCTCCCCTGCCCTATTGGCTGATGACCCTCTCTGCCGACTATTTCCATTTCGCCACAGTGCAATATGGCTTCGACCAAGCCTTCTCCTGCTTCGACACGCGCATTTCGGCACAGTATGCCAAGCGCAACCTCAACATGCGCCTCACCTATCGCCTGAAGTCGAAGAAAGACATCAGCCACAGCCTCGATGCTGTCGTTTCCTATCTCTTCTTCGATGCTCTCAAGCTCAAGACGCAAGTGCGATGCAAGGTCTTTGTGCCTTATTATGACAAGGCTTCTGAAGACAAGGTTTTTGAAGATAGGGGTTCTGAAGATAAGGCGGCAGCAGGCAGTAGAGCCGCAGAAACTTCTGCTGTAGAAGCACCTAAGTTTGGCTATGCCGTAGCCCAAGCCATAGCCTGGCAGCGCGAGGGTCACCCACTGTCAGCCGAACTGCAAGGCTGCTGGTTCAATGCTCCCGACTACAAGACCCGCCTTTATCTCAGCGAGAAGAACGTCCTATACGGCTTCTCCATTCCCATGCTCTATGGCAAAGGCATCCGCGCCTCCTGCACCGCCTCCTACCATATCGGTCAGCACCTCGTTGCCGAACTCAAATATGCCCTCTACCACTATCTCGACCGCGACCATATCAGCAGTGGACTACAGCAGATATGGGGTCAAAATCAATACAACCTATGGCTCCAGCTACGCGTAAAGCTATAATAAATAACGTTTTTTAGCAATAAGTTTGGCAAGTCCGTCAAAACACATTATCTTTGCACATGATAATTGTAATAGGGAGATAAAGGAGATAAAGAAGTTAAAGAAGATAAAGACAAATGAAGTTTGTCACAATGAATGTTATCTCCTTTATCACCCAATAGAAAACGACAATGCAACTATTGTCTTTATCTTCTTTAACTTCTTTATCTCCTTTAACTTCCCAAAGAGAATGACAATGCAACTATTGTCTTTATCTTCTTTATCTTCTTTATCTCCTTTATCTCCCCTAAATAATAAAGAATATGAAATAACTTTAAAAAGAAAAAATGTTACAATAGACTCAGTAGTTTCTGAAGAATATGGAAATGTTGGATATATTCAAATACAAACGTTTTCTGCAACAACAAGTAAACAAGTAAAAAATAAAATAAATGATTTTGGTAGTAATATTGATTCAATTGTTGTTGATGTTAGAAATAATACAGGTGGTTATTTGAGTTCAGCCTATGAAATTGCAGATTATTTTATTGCTAAAGGCAAGCCAATATATCAATTAAAAAATAAGAATAATAAAATAACTAAGTATAATGCTAAAAGCGGTATTTTAAAACCTTTCAAAGGTGTTTCTGTGCTTATCAATGGATTTAGTGCATCTGCTTCTGAAGTTCTTACTTTAGCCTTAAAAGAGAGTGCTAATGCAACCATAATCGGGGTTAAATCATACGGAAAAGGAACTGTACAAGAAAAGGATATTTTATCTAGTGGTGCTATGGTAAAATATACTACTGCTTATTGGTTAAGTCCAAAGGGAAATAGCATCAATGGTGTTGGTATTAAACCTGATATTGAAGTTAAAGATTCTGATGAACAATTAAATTATGCTATTAATTTGTTTAAAAAATAAATTTCAAAAGTTATTTTTAAAATGTAACTAAATTGTTACATTTTTTATTAGTTTACACTGAAATATATAAATAATTTTATTTTTATTGATGTTGTGGTAAAATATCTTTAGAAAGAGGTGTCTTATGAACATTAAAGTTGGAGACACACTTGTTATTCATTGCTATAAACATAATGGTGTAATCCATAAATCTTGGAAATCAGCCATTGTGTTGGAAATAAATGATGATTTTATTGTTTTAGGTAATGAAAATGTTTTAGTTACTAAACAGGATGGAAGAACTTGGCATACAAAAGAGCCAGCAATAATGTTCTTTTATAAAAAAAGGTGGTTTAATATAATTGCTCAGCTAAAATGTAATGGAATATTTTATTATTGTAATATTGCTAGTCCTTATGTTATTGATGGTAGTGTTATAAAGTATATTGATTATGATTTGGATTTAAGAGTATTTAATGATGGTGCATTTAAAATATTAGATCGAAACGAATATAACTATCATAAAAAATTAATGAGATATTCACGAGAAGTTAATTATATTATTAAAGAAGAATTATCATCTTTGATAGAAATGAAAAAAGCAGGTGAATTTCCATTTGATACTCAGATTATTGAATATTATTATAAAATATTTAAAAATATTCAAGAAAATCACTGATTTAAGTGATTTTTTCTTTTATTTTACATATATTATAATTAGTAAAGTTTTTTAAAAAAAATTTAAAAAAGTATTTACATTTAAATTTCCTTGTGCTATTATATATCTCGTTGTTTGAGAAAAACAGCAAAATACATAGCATTTATGTTGTAAAAAATTATTTTTTTATCGAGAGTTCTTAAAAAAATAAAAAATGTCAAAAAAAAATATAATTTTTAAAAAATGTGTTGACATTGAATTATGAAAATGCTATATTATATGAGCAACCGCAGGAAATGCGATTGAAATGATCTTTGAAAACTAAGTAAAATAATGAGTTTTGTA
>SFEH01000175.1 GCA_004557315.1 Bacteroidales bacterium | reverse complement strand
GAGCAGTATATCTCGCCTGTCAACCTCCGTGCATCGGGTTATATCAAGAAGATCTATTTCACCGAGCATCAGGATATCAAGAAGGGCGATACGCTCCTTGTGCTTGATGACCGCGAATACCGCATCCGTGTGATGGAAGCTGAAGCAGCTCTCAAAGACGCACTTGCTGGTGCAGAAGTACTGGATGCCACAATGAGCACCACACAGACTTCGGCTACAGTATATGATGCAAGCATTGCAGAGATTGAGATTCGTATGGAGAAGTTGCAGAAGGACGTAGCTCGCTACCGCAACCTCGTGGAGCGCAATGCCGCTACTCCTATCCAGCTCGAACAGTATGAGACTGAATATGCAGCAACACAGCGCAAACTCGATGCAGTGAAGAAGCAGAAGAAAGCTGCTCTTTCTGGAGTCAATGAGGTGAAGACACGCAAGGCAAACACAGAAGCAGCCATCGAACGTATGACAGCTGCATTGGAAATGGCAAAGCTCAATCTCTCGTATTGCGTTGTGACTGCACCATGCGATGGCAAGTTAGGCCGACGTGCCCTTGAAGAAGGTCAGCTGGTCAATGCAGGCCAGACCATCACATACATCATGCCTAATACCCAGAAGTGGGTTATTGCCAACTATAAGGAGACACAGATCGAGAATATCCACATTGGCCAGAAAGTGCGCATGACAGTCGATGCCATCAGCGATCGTGAGTTCGTTGGCGAAGTGACTGCCATCTCTGGTGCAACTGGTGCCAAGTATTCGCTTGTGCCAACCGACAACTCGGCAGGTAACTTCGTGAAGATTCAGCAGCGCGTACCTGTACGTATCGACTTTGTTGATCTCAGCAAGGAGGACAATGACCGTCTGGCTGCTGGAATGATGGTAATTGTAAAGGCTGAACTGTAAAGCTATCGGGTAATAATAGAGATAAATGAAAGTATTACCAAAAAATTTTCCGTTCTACGACTGGGTGCCCAAGCCTTTGGGTATTCTGTTCCTGTTGCTGCTTTTCATCCCTATCATGACCGTAAGTGGCGTCTATTCTGCCAACTCGGCTGAAACGATAGGTGGATTGGGCATACAATCGGAACACATCACCTTCGTGGGCTTTGCCACATCGGTGGGCATGGCGGCGTTCTCGCCATTCTTCTATCAGCTGGTTTGTATCCGCCGACAGAAACTCATGCTCATCATTGGCTTCTGCCTATTGATGGTGTTGAGTCTCTTCTGTGCCAATACCGACAGCATCTACCTCCTTGCCTTTTGTAGCCTTGTCATGGGATTCGTGCGTCAGGCATTGCTGATGTGCAATCTCTTCACCCTCATCAAATATGCCTTCGGTATCGAGGCAACCATCAACCTTACTCCTGGCAACGAGCCAAAGGATGAAGAGGGCTGGGACAAGCTTGACAGGGAGAAGACCGCAAGTCAGCCGCTGATCTATTTCATCTTCATGATCATCGGCCAGCTCGGTACATGGATCACAGCATGGTTTGCCTATAACTACGAGTGGCAATATGTTTATTATGCCATGTTCCTCGGCATGGGTCTGGCAGTTCTCATCTGCCTCGTCACCATGCCCTACAACCCATATCCCGACGGCAAGATACCTATCACATGGTCGAAATTCGGTAATGTGACGGTCTTCTCACTGATGTGCCTGTCGTTCACCTACATCATGGTCTATGGAAAGGTGCTTGACTGGTATGATTCTCCCAACATCCAGTGGGCAACGATGATGTGCATCAGCTGCGTAGGTCTCTTTATCTGGCAGGAGAATACCCGAGAAAACCCTTATTTCATTCTGCGAGTATTCCGTCTGAAGAGCGTTCAGGGCGCAATCCTCCTCTTCTTCGGCCTGATGGTGCTCAATTCGAGTCAGATGTTTGTCAATATCTTCTGCTCTATCGGCATGAAGATGGATAACCTTCAGGTCAACGAACTTGGCAACTGGGTGCTCGTAGGCTATTTCATCGGACTGGTCACAGCCATTATCTTCAGCAAGACTGGATGGCATTTCAAGTATATCTTCGCCTTGGGATTCCTTCTTATTGGTGCCTATGCCATCTTTATGTATTTTGAAGTGCAGACCGAAGGCTTGCTCTCACGCATGAAATGGCCTATCATCATACGAGGTGCAGGAATGATGATGCTCTATGCCGTCATTGCCGTATATGCCAACCAGCGAATGTCGCTGCGATTCATGTCAACATGGGTATGTGTGATGCTCACCGTGCGTATGATCATCGCTCCAAGTATAGGTGCTGCCCTCTATTCCAACGTATTGCAAGAACGCCAGCAGCACTACATCACTCGATTTGCCCAGAATTACGATCGTACCGACTATGTCACTACCCAGCAGTATCAGCAGACTATCATGGGGATGAAGATGCAGGGCAAGAGTGAGACTGAGGCAGAGAATATGGCTGCCATGTCGGTCAAAGGAAAGGTACAGGTTCAGGCTACGCTTACTGCCGTGAAAGAGATGGCAGGCTGGACTTTCTACGCTTGTGTGGTATGTGCAGGACTCGTCCTTGCGGTGCCATGGACCAAGCGTAAGATTAAGCCCGAAATAGTGGAAACAAAAGTTTAACACAGAATGATATCTAAACCACGAATCACACGTTTCTAAGGATAATATGCTGAATTAGCAAAAGTCGTTAGAAACGTGTGATTCGTGGTTTTTAAATATTCTCTGAATCTTCTATAGAGCGATCGTTATTTCAGAGTCTTTTATTTATCACATTCACCGTAATAGCGTGCATACCATTGTGCAAAGGCACGGAGACCATCTCGAAGAGAAGTCGATGGCTTGAAGCCGAAGTCCTGTTCAAGAGGTGTAGTATCGGCGTATGTGACTGGCACATCACCTGGCTGCATCGGCACAAGCTCCTTATGTGACTCGAAGTCGTAATCAGCAGGAAGGACGTGAGCTGCAATAAGTTCTTCCTGAAGTATTGTTACGAAGTCGAGAAGGTTCTCTGGGTTGTTGTTGCCTATGTTATAGACCTTATATGGCGGAATAGGAAGTCCGTCCTCACCGTTCTGCTTTTCTGGAGCATGCTGCATGATTCGCACTACACCCTCAACAATATCATCGACGTAGGTGAAATCACGCTTACAATGACCATAGTTAAAGATCTGGATGGTCTTTCCCTGACGCAACTTATCAGTAAAGCCGAAATATGCCATGTCAGGACGTCCTGCGGGGCCATAGACAGTGAAGAATCGAAGTCCAGTCGATGGGATGTTATAGAGTTTTGAATAGGCATGTGCCATAAGCTCATTGCTCTTCTTGGTAGCTGCA
>SFEH01000037.1 GCA_004557315.1 Bacteroidales bacterium | reverse complement strand
TGATTAGTGGTTTTCTTGTATCTGTTCAAAAAAACAAACCGTAGTAGTTTGTAAAGCCTAAAAGTTTACAAACGTCGATTGATGTTCGTGTTTAATAATAGGCTTTAATTTGCATTTTCATAATCAACTTTTAGAGTTTACAAACTAGTAGTCGGGTCTTATTTTTTCTTTTTCTTCTTCTTTTTCTTCTTGGCCGTTGCAGCCACGATTGAAGCAGGATTATACTGGTTGTTCTCCATAAGGTCTTCAAGCGCATAGAGATAGACCTTATAGCACTCTTCTGCATGATCAGGACCTACGTAATCTACAAGGTCATGAATGATCTTGTTGTCATCCTCATCAGCATGAGGGTTGGCGAGGTGGAACTGCAGTTTCATGTGGTTGGCACAAAGTTCGAGAAGACGGAGGCGTTTCTCCTCATCTTCCATCTGACAGGCCTCTTTGACCAGTTGCTCGACTACCAGACCATACTGACGGTATCTGATATTTGGCACTCGTGGATGCAAAGGATCAGGCTTGTTCTCAAACTTCGTTTTCTGAATGATCTCGAATGGATAGTCGATGTCAAGCTTGAAGTCCGACAACAAGGCAATATGATCCCAATACACTCGCAGAGTGTCCTGTGTTGGCTTGTCCTCGTTCTTCACTCGAGCCATGAAGTTCACTATGCCTCGTGCAAAGCGAGTACGCTTATCCCTGTCGGGAATTGTGGCGCAGTACTTGACCATCATCTCAACATTGCGGCCATATTCAGGCATCGTGATCTTTGGGAGAATTGTGTTGTATTGCTGCATAGTTTATTTTTGTTCAAAAGGGTTGGAAGGCAGTTTAGCTACGAAGTCCTTGAGGTAGAAAGGAGTGAAGTATGCCACATCGACAAAGTCCTGACGATTGTAGGCCTGAATGGCGAGAGCCATCATGTCGGAGGCCATCGCACGCACGTCCTTGATGAAGTGGGCATTCGGATGCTTGATGATGTCGGCACATTTCTCACTTCCGTCACCAAAGAAATAGATTGGATGCGAATCGAGTTCCTCGCGCAGGAAATCTTCGGTGATGATCTCCGAACGCACAGGCTTGACCTCCTGCAATGCCTGATTGTACAATGCTGTATAGACCTCCATGCGACGGGCATCGATCATAGGGCAGTAATAGCCGTCGTCGGGCATGTCGATGCCGAACATCACATGACAGCACATCGTCTTGAGTGTGCTCACCGCAATCAGCGGCACTTTGAGTCCGAATGCAAGTCCTTTAGCCTCTGACACACCGATGCGCAAGCCTGTATATGAACCAGGACCTTCGCTTACGGCGATGGCATCGGGCATCATGTCGTTCTGACGAGCGTGTTCCATGACGCGCTCAACAAACAGACCAAGGCTCGATGCATGGTTTGGACCATCATATTCTTCCTCGTGAAATTCAATATTGAAATCCTTGCAAAGAGACACCGAACAAGCTTTTGTAGAGGTCTCAATAAGTAATATATTTGCCATTATTGTCAAATAAAGTTCTTTTTTCTCTGCGAATTTGTTTACAATTATCTATGTCAAGATAATTTTATCTGCGCAAAGATAGTTGTTTTCGGGATAACATCCAAATATTATCCCGAAAAAAAGCGAGAACCTATCAGTTTTCTTCAACTAGTTTTGCTCTGACGTACATGCCAGGGCGGAACTCCTCTCTTTCATTCTTTACCTGTGCATACACCTTTATCGAGTAGTCCCTGCTGTCGATCGACTGGTCAATGGCGACTATCTCTGCCTCGAATTCATTACTGCCCATGCCATTTACCCAGAACAGTATCTTGCGTCCCTCTTGCATAAGTGAAAGGTCTTTTTCATAGACAGTTAGCTGTAGTAGAGGCTTCGACTTGTCGATGATGTCGCATACTGGCTGACCAGGTTCGAGATAAGTACCTACATTGACGTTGATGTTGGTTGCATAGCCTGTGAATGGTGCTGTGACTGGCAGATAGGTCATGATACCTTCTTTGAGCACCTTGTCGAGACTCACACCGAGAGTTTGCAGTCGAGCCATGGCAGCCTCAAGATGGCTCTTCATAGCCAGATATTCCGATTTGGCAAGCTGTACCTTCTTCTTCGAAGCCACATCGATGTCGCCCAGCGAGTTCTGCCGCTTGTATTCCTGTTCGAGATAGTCAACCTGGGCTATTGCCTCAAGATAGGTGTGCTGCAGTTCGATGAAGTCAGGATTGTCGATCGTTGCTACTACCTGATCTTTTTTTACATGCTGTCCTGGCATGATCGAAAGACTATGTATCCTTCCGCCCATTGTGAGCGAGAGTGTGGCTTTCTGCTGTGGAGACACCATGATGATACCATTGAATGTGCGGTTATTGGCAACGTCAGAAGCGTTGATTACAGCATCTATACTATCGGCATTATCTTCCGAAATCTTTGTCTCTGGCAATACAGCCTGATCAGCTGAGTCGTTGTTCAAGGCTGCTTTCTTTTCCGAGCAGCCAGCAAGTAGCATTGCTGCTGCAATAATTAAAAATGTCTTCATATTGACTGAATGTTGTTTCCAAATTATCTGGTTGTCTAATTATTGAGAATGGTCATCTTGTTGGACATTATCATCTGGCTGATTGTTTCTTGATACGTTTCATCCTGCGCAAAGCCACAGGGAACCCATTGACGATGCGATAGAAAGCAGGGATGATTACCAGTGTCAGCAAGGTCGATACTATCAAGCCGCCAATCACGACCGTGGCAAGCGGACGTTGAACTTCAGCACCGGCTGATGTGGCAATTGCCATTGGCACAAAGCCCAATGATGCTACTAGACCCGTGAGGAATACCGGACGAAGCAGATGACTGCACCCTCCAAGGATAATCCTATCGGTGCAGAGACTGTAATGGGTATGTGGCTTCTTGCTATAGCGAATGTCGTTGAAATGGTTGATCATGAGGATACCATTGAGTACAGCCACACCGAAGAGGGCAATGAAGCCCACGCCTGCCGAAATGCTGAACGGCAGGTCTCGAAGCCACAGTGCTACTATACCTCCGATGAGCGACAGAGGAACGGTTGAGAAGACCACGAGCGAGTACCTTACACTACGAAAGGCAAAGAACAACAAGAGGAAAATGAGAGCCAAGGCAATCGGAATCACTATGAGGAGAGTGCGAATGGCGTTTTGCAGGTTCTTGAACTGACCACCGTACTCAAAGTAATATCCAGGTTTGAGCTTGATGTTCTGGTCGAGAACTGTCTGAATCTCCTCAACAACCTTCTGTATGTCGGCATCGCGCACATTGACACCAATCACAATACGGCGCTTTGTAGCATCACGGTTGATCTGGAGAGGCCCATTCACAAGGTCGATTGTTGCCACTTCACTAACAGGTATCTGAAGTCCATCGGAAGCACGCACGAACAGACGATTCAGATCCAGGTCGCTAACCTTCTCTTTATCAAGACGAACCACAAGATCGAAACGCCGTTCGTTTTCGAATACCACACCAGCAGTCTCGCCTGCATAGGCCGTTCGGATGATGTCGTTGAGTTCCTTGATATCTATGCTGTAGCGGGCGAGCTTGTTACGGTCGAAATGCACCACAAGCTGAGGCAGACCCATCGCCTGTTCCACTATCACATCATCGGCACCATGAACCTTCTGGACGTATGCCGAAGCCTCTCTTGCTTTTGCATACAGTTCTTCCATATCCTCGCCATATAGCTTTATAGCAATGTCGGCCTTAGCTCCAGTCATCAGCTCGTTGAAACGAAGCTGGATAGGCTGACTGAAGTTGAACTCAGCTCCTTCAACCACTTCCAGAGCTTCCTTCATCTTCTCGACCATCTCTGCACGCGAAGAGGCCGAAGTCCATTCCTTGAACGGTTTCATCACAATCATCACATCAGCATCTTCGACCGACATAGGATCGGTTGGGACTTCGGCAGTGCCTATCTTTGCCACTACATGCTTTATCTCGGGGAACTTCTCCTTGAGCACCTTCTCGGCTTTGAGCGAGATTTCGATGCTCTGAGAGAGAGAGCTGCCCGCAGGAAGCGTCATCTGCATCGCAAAGTCCCCTTCATCGAGTGTTGGGATAAACTCTGCCCCAAGTCGGGTGAAGAGCAAAATCGAAGCCGCAAGCATGGCAAAGGCAACGCCAATGGTCTTCAACACATTGTGCATGCACACGTGCAGTATTTTATAATATTTATTGTTGAGCCAAGTGAAGAACCGGTCTGCAAGTGTAGGACGTGTGTCGATATGTCTCTTCAGGAAGAGGACAGCCATCATTGGCACGTAGGTTAGAGAGAGTATTAGCGCACCGATGATACAGAACACGAGTGTTTTGGCCATAGGAGTGAAGTACTTGCCTTCGATGCCAGTAAGCGTCAGAATCGGGAAGAACACGATGAGGATGATGAGAACGGCAAAGGCCGAGCTTTTCACCACATGCGATGCTCCTATTTCAACTTCCTTCTCCATTTCTTCGCTTGTCAGTGTCTTGCCTGCCAGTCGTTTAGAGAAGAGATGTGCCAGAATGCCTTCAAGTATGACTATTGAACCATCGACTACAATGCCAAAGTCGATTGCACCAAGGCTCATGAGGTTGGCTGAAACGCCGAAGATACGCATCATGATGAAGCCAAAGAGCATGGCGAGAGGGATGACCGAAGCCACAATCATGCCTGCACGCACGTTGCCGAGGAAAATGATGAGAACAAGGAAAACGATCAGCGCACCTTCGATAAGGTTGTATATGACAGTCGATATATTTCGGTTGACAAGTTCAGAACGATTGAGATATGGCTCAATGCTTACACCTTCAGGCAGCATTTTCTGCACCTTTGCCACACGCGCTTCCAGTTCCTGGGTGACAACATTGGCATTGGCACCCTTGAGCATCATGGCGATACCTCCCACGCACTCGCCATCGCCATCCATGGTCATGGCACCGAAACGCTTTGGTGAGCCAAAGACCACACGACCTATGTCGCTAATGTGCACAGGCATGCCGCCTCGGTTGGCAACAACAATATTCTCAATATCCTTGATTTGAGTTATCATGCCTTCCGAACGGATATAATAGGCCTTGCTGCCCTTTTCAATATAGCTGCCGCCTGTGTTCTGATTGTTTTTCTCAAGTGCGTCAAACACATCGGAGATGGTAAGCTGAAGAGCTGAAAGCACATCGGGGTCAATGGCTATCTCATATTGCTTCATATAGCCACCGAAGCTGTTGATCTCGACGATTCCTGGAATACCTGAGAGCTGGCGCTTCACAATCCAGTCTTGAATGGTGCGTAGTTCCATTGCATCATAGTCCTTGCGGTGTTGCTCATCGACCTTCAGCACATACTGATAGATCTCGCCCAAGCCTGTCGTGATAGGCATAAGCTCGGGCGTGCCAAGTTCCTGGGGTATCTCACCTGCCACGGTCTGAATCTGCTCGTTGATGAGCTGTCGGGTCTGCAACGTCGGCACGTCCTCCTTGAACACAACGGTCACAAGCGAGAGTCCGAAGCGCGATACCGAACGTATCTCAGTGACGTTCATGATATTGCTCATGGCAATCTCGACAGGCATGGTGATGAGCTGTTCGACCTCTTGAGGTGCCAGTGTCGGTGATACGGTCACTATCTGCACCTGATTGTTGGTGATATCAGGCACAGCATCGATAGGCAAGGTAACCATCGAATAGATACCGCCTATCAGCAGAGCCAATGTAGTCAGAAAGACAAAGAGCTTCTGCTTTATGGAAAACCTAACGATAGAATTGAACATATTGATGACATTTATCGATTATTTACAAGTCACAAATATACAGATAATAATCATCTTATGGACAGAATCATGCAAAATATCTTCAAAAAGATGTACATATCGTAACAATAATACAGATTTTAATAATATTGGCATATAAAAATGCAAGAAATAATGGTAATTTCCTGCATATTTACATACCCTTGTCTTTCATTTTCTGAGCTTATTTCAGGTCGTAGTCGGCATGCTCAGTTTCCAGAAAATCTGGCCGAAGGCATATACATCCTCCGAATACTTGAATCCGAGGTTGTAGTAAAGCTTCTGTGCATTTGGATTCTCTGGATCGACCAGCAGAGCGGCTACGGGCAAGCCCATTTCATGGCCTCTCTTAATCTGTGCCTTCATCAGTTCCTGGGCAATGCCTCGGCGACGGAATTCGGGTAAGACAGCAAGAGAATCGATATAGAACTCGCCTTCGTGTGTCTCATCTTCGAAATTCTCGAAATCCATCTTCTCCGACAGTTCAGGGAAATGTGCGAAGGTGCGCACACGAATCTCATGATAGTTGTTGCCATCGTAGGCAAGACAGAGTCCGGCTGGCACATTGTCGATTTCTGCAATGATCGCATTGCGATAGGAGTAGAGAACATTGTCGAGACGGCATACCTCGGCAAAATGATTGAGCTCTTCGGCAGTCATATCGGTGTGAAGAGCCATACTCACGCACTTTGCTACAAAAAGTGCATCGTTGATTGTTGCTTGTCTGATTTCCATGATGCAAAGATAGTGATTTATTGTCGATATTGCAAATTATTATAATTAATTGTTGTATTAGATGTTCAATTTTTCTGGCGCAAATATATATCAAATTATATATTGGTAAAAAGAAAATAATGAAAAAAAATGAATAAACGTCGTTTTTTTATGCTAAAGTGTCATTATTCTTGCTAAAAGTATGGAATTTTGAATCAATAATTATATATTTGCAAGCAATTTTCAAATAAACAATTCAATTATCATGCAGAGAATAGTGATAAAAGTGGGTTCGAACGTGCTCACCATGCCAAGCGGCAAACTCGACATCACCCGTCTGTCGTCGCTTGTTGACCAGATAGCATGGCTCAAGTCGCAGGGCTATCAGGTCATATTAGTGTCGTCTGGTGCTGTGGCGTGTGGACGTGGCGAACTCAAAGTGGAGAATCCTCTCGATTCTGTCGAGCAGCGCCAGCTCTTTTCGGCCATTGGTCAGGTCAAACTCGTCAATCTTTATTATGACCTATTTCGCGAATATGGCATCCACATGGGGCAGGTCCTGACGATGAAGGAGAACTTTGAGCCTGGGGAGCAATTCGACAATCAGAGGCAATGTATGGAAGTGATGCTCCACAACGATGTCATCCCTGTGGTCAATGAAAACGACACGGTGTCGGTCACCGAGCTTATGTTTACCGACAATGACGAGCTCGCTGGGCTCATCGCAAGGATGATGGGAGCGGAGACACTGGTTTTGTTGAGCAACATCGATGGTATATATACAGGCAACCCTAACGACCCCGAGTCGAAGGTCATTCGCAAGGTCTTGCCAGGAGAGTCGCTCGAACAGTACATTCAGTCGTCGAAGAGCAGTGCTGGACGTGGAGGCATGGAGTCGAAGCACCATACTGCCCGTGTGGTGGCTGACAGCGGCATCAGGGTGATCATCGCCAACGGCAAGCGCGAGAATGTGCTGGTCGAGCTCTTCTCTGACGCGCGTGGGGAGGTGGTGTTTACGGAGTTTGTTGCAGAACAACAAACAACGGTGGCGCAGGCAATCAATAATCAATAATCAAAGAATCAATATGTTGGAGCAGTTTGAGAAGGCTAAGAAAGCATCGCGGAGTCTGGCTTTGATACCGGATGAACAAAGAGATAAGATACTTCTGGCTGTGGCAGATGCCATTGCCGAGAACGAGGAGGAGATATTGGCAGCCAATAGCAAGGACTTGTCGAAGATGGATCGGGAGAACCCTCTCTACGATCGCCTGCAACTGACGCCCAAGCGACTGCATGACATCGCTTCGGATATGCGCAAGGTAGTGAGTCTGCCTTCGCCATTAGGTCGTGTGCTCAAGGATACCACCTTGCCCAATGGCTTGCACCTTCGTCGAGTGAGTGTGCCTTTCGGTGTGATAGGCATGGTATATGAGGCTCGCCCCAATGTTACGTTCGATGTCTTCGCCCTATGCTTCAAGAGCGGCAATGCCTGTGTGCTGAAGGGCGGTCGCGATGCTGACGAGTCAAACAAGGCAATCGTGTCATTGATACATAAGGTGTTGAGCGACAACGGCATTGACACTGGTGTCGTGCAGCTCCTTCCTGGCACTCATGAGGCAACGGCCGAGATGCTATCGGCTGTAGGTTATATAGATGTGTGCATCCCACGTGGCGGCCGAAAGCTAATCGACTTCGTGCGCGACAATGCCAAGGTGCCTGTCATCGAGACAGGTGCTGGTGTGGTTCATGCCTATTTCGACAAGGATGCCGACCTCGCTATGGGCACTCGCATCATCAACAATGCCAAGACCCGACGCGTGAGTGTGTGCAATGCTCTCGACTGTCTGCTCATTCATCAAAGCCGATTGAGCGACCTGCCAGAGATAGCCAAGCCTTTGGCTGAATCCAATGTCAAGATTTGGGCAGATACTCAGGCTTATGAATCTCTGATCGGTCATCATCCTTCGGAGTTGTTGCTTCATGCTTCTGAAGAGTCATACGGCACGGAATTTATGTCCTACGCAATGGCAATCAAGACAGTAGAGTCTCTTGATGCAGCCATTGAACATATCGCACACTACGGTTCGGGACATAGCGAATGCATTATCACCGACAATGCCGATGCTGCCATCGCGTTCCAGACTCAGGTCGATGCCTCATGCGTCTATGTCAATGCACCTACCAGCTTCACCGATGGCGGTCAGTTCGGACTTGGCGCTGAGATAGGAATATCTACCCAGAAACTCGGTCCTCGCGGACCAATGGCACTCGAAGAGATCACGACATATAAGTGGCTCATCGATGGAAATGGACAGGTTAGATCCTAAATAAACAAATGATTGATCCTGAATAAGCAAATGATAGATCCTGAATAGTCAAATGATTGATCCTGAATAGTCAAATGATTGATCCAATAAATTTGAAATGTAGTTGCTAAATTAAATACAAAGGTCAGGTTGTAGATTATACAGCTTCCCATACATTAATGCCTCTGTAAGTTGTTCTTGCAGAGGTATTAATGTCAAATAATCCATTCAAAGAAGATCCTTAATCTTCTTGCGAAGCATCTCAATATTCTGTATCTTATCCTTCAGTCGGTTGTAGCGCCAGATCTGTGCCACGCGCTTGCATTGACCGTAATAATATAGGCCGAAGCGGGCGAGAGGGAACCAAAGGAGGACCCAGACAAGAGCTAACCAAGCCAGGCCGAAGCAACCCCAGAGGACTGCCAGTGTGATGATGGCACAGAGCGGATAGATCACGAGAGCAGAGATAAAGTAGCGATAGGTGTTGGTGAACATCTTGTCGGTGCGGAGCAGGCGGAGTGGCAAACGATAGCAAAGTATGTTTGGCCAAAGACTCACGATAAAGAGCGGAGAGAGAAGTGCCAACAATAGGATAGTGGCAACCGACGACGAGCGTGCAGGCTTCTTCTCGATGGTCACATCGTCGAGCCCAACAGCCTCTTCAGCAGCCTTCAGTTCGTGCGAAAGTGCAATGATCTCATCGTAGTGTGGGTTGGCATTGAGCGAGGCAAAGAATTCCTTCTCTGCCTTCAGCCGTTCAGGAAGCTCAATGTCAAGAAGTGACGATGGGTTGAGCGCAGATGTGCGGATGAAGAAGTCCTTGATCTCATAATCCTTTTCGCCCACATCGAGGAGCAGTTCGCCAACCTGCTGGTGCATGAGGTTCTTCACCCTTCGCATCACCTTGTACGGATGAGCCTGATATTCCTCATAGAATGGCTTGAGCGAAAGCGGCTTGCCTATCGACCAGAGGAAATCGCTGTGAACGGCAAAGAAGTCGTGATAGTGGTGGGCGGTAGGCACTATCAGAATATCCTCCTTCCAGCCTGTCTGCTGTGCTGCATAGAAGGCAATGCGCACGAAGCCCGTGGTGAATGGGTCGAGATAATGTCCCTGGGTGTGTCCGCCTTCAGGGAAGACGAGGAAAGGGTTGCACGAGTTGACACGTTGGGCAATGAGGTCGAACGACTCATTGTTCTTCTCAACCGTATCGCTGCCGTCGAAGTCGCTTCGGAAGGCAGGAACAAGGCCGAGAGCATAGAGCAGCTTGGTGAAAGAATTGTTCAGATAGAACACATTGGCTCGCGCCATCACGGTGATGGTGTAGCGGAAAGGCAGAGCGAAGATGATATTGATAGGGTCGTTGGCAGTGTTCTGGTGGTTGCTGATGATGAAATAGCGCGAACCCTCGGCAGGCAGGTTTTCAAGTCCGATAGTATAGCGCTTGCGAATCATCATCGATTCGTTGACAAATCGGATATAGCCGACGAGAGCGTTGATTCCAAAGGAGCGTGACATGGTTATTTACGTGACATGGTTATTTAAAGGAAAAAAGAACTGGACTCCATTGTGGAGCCAGTTCATGTGACTAATTTGAAGTGTGAGATTAAGCTTCAGAGATAGCCTCGTTAGGGCATGTAGCCTCGCAAGCACCACAGTCGATGCAAGCATCAGCGTCGATAGTGTAAACATCACCCTCCTTGATTGCCTCTACTGGGCACTCACCGATACATGAGCCGCAAGCTACACACTTGTCAGCAGCAATTACTCTTGCCATAGTTTGTTAATTTTATTAGTTGTTTAGTGATAAAATACTTTGCGTAACTTGACATTCGGGAGCCGAAACTGTCGCGTTCAACGTGGCAAAAGTAATATTTTTTGATGATATAGCAAATTTTTATGTGCATTTTCATCAAAAAAATACCTATTTTAGATTATTCTATGTCGATTTTTTGTATATTTGTCGTGTTTAAATATTAAATTTGCCGTGTTTTAATAACAAAAAATGAAATAAACAATGGTTTCTTTTCTCATTTCTTTGGCTGTATTGATTGCTGGATACTTCATCTATGGCCGATACATCTCCAATCTGTTCGGACCTGATCCGAATCGCCAGACTCCATGCTACACCAAGGGCGATGGAGTCGATTTCCTGCCTATGCCGACATGGAAGGTCTATATGATCCAGTTTCTCAACATTGCAGGCGTTGGTCCTATCTTCGGTGCCATCATGGGTGCCCAGTTCGGCACGGCATCCTATCTCTGGATCGTGCTCGGTACCATCTTTGCCGGTGCCACCCACGATTATCTGTCGGCCATGATGTCCTTGCGTCAGGACGGAGCGTCGTTGCCAGAGCTCATTGGCAAGTATCTTGGTTCGAAGACCCGTCTTGTCATGTCGGCCTTCACCATCCTGCTGCTCATCCTTGTGGGTGCGGTCTTCACCTCTTCGCCTGCCAGCATCCTTGGAGCCATGACGCGCGACTGGTTCACACCCGAAAACGCATCGATGAACCTCTACATGTGGGTCATCATCATCTTTTCATATTATATTATTGCGACTCTCTGTCCTGTCGATAAGATCATCGGCAAGATCTACCCATTCTTTGCCTTCTGCCTCATCTTCATGGCAGTGGGCATCACAGGCTATATCATTGTGATGCAGCCAGAGCTGAAAGAGTGGTGGGACGAAGGCGCTTTCATCAATCACGAGTGGATGAAGGAAGGCAATCTCGCCAATATCTTCCCTATGATGTTCGTGTCGATAGCGTGTGGCGCCATCTCTGGCTTCCATGCTACCCAAAGCCCTATGATGGCACGATGCATGAAAAATGAGGCAATGGGTCGCCGTTGCTTCTATGGTGCCATGGTGACCGAAGGTATCGTTGCACTCGCATGGGCTGCTGCTGCCACCTATTTCTTTGGCGAAAACGGCTTGTTCAATCCAGCTACAGGCAAGGGCTATGATGGCGGTACGGTTGCATCGCTCATTTCTTACAACTGGCTCGGAGTGTTCGGTGGCATCCTCGCCCTTCTCGGTGTGGCATTCGCACCTATCTCTACTGGCGACACTGCCCTCCGTTCGGCTCGTCTCATCATCTCCGACTTCCTTCACATCGATCAGAAAACTGTTGGCAAGCGTCTTTGGATTTCGCTTCCTGTCTTTGTCGTGACTGCTGCCATCCTCATCTGGAGCATGAACGATGCCAACGGCTTCGGCAAGCTCTGGCGTTATTTTGGCTGGTCGAATCAGGCTCTTTCAGTGTTCACTCTCTGGGCTATCACAGTCTATCTGAAGGCCTCAAAGAAGAACTATTGGGTGACTCTCATCCCAGCGATGTTCATGACAGTAGTCACCATTTCGTTCATCTGCATGCTTGAGCCAGGCGGCTTCGGCTTGCCATACGAGATAAGCGTTGGCATGGGCATTGCCATTGCCATATTCTTCGCTTCATTGTTTTTCCTCAGGAAGAAGAATAGAAGTTAAGGTGTTAAGGTGTTAAGGCGCTGCGCTTGTGAAGATGTGAAGGCGCTGCGCTTGTTAAGGTGTTAAGGCGCTACGCTTGTTAAGATGTTAAGGCGCTGCGCTTGTTAAGATGTGAAGGTGTTCATTGCCTTTTGATGAGGTAGTCTGCGCTGTCAAAACAACACCTTCACATCTTCACACCTTCACATCTTCACACCTTCACATCTTCACACCTTCACATCTTAAACATCTCAACGTTACATGGACTTACAATACATCCCTGGCATAGGCCCCAAGAGGGCAGAGATTCTGCAGTCGGAATTGCACGTCAGTTCCGATGAGGATCTGCTGACCTATTTCCCTTACAGGTATGTCGATAAGTCCAAGATATACACCATTCGCGAGATTGACGGCACGATGCCCTACATCCTCCTGAAGGGCTGTTTCACAATGTTTGAGGAGAAAGGACAAGGCACTGGAGGACATCGCCTCGTAGGCACGTTTACCGATGGCACAGGCACGATCGATTGTGTGTGGTTCCAAGGCATCAAGTACGTGCTCAACTCCGTGCAGAGGGGCAAGGAATACCTGCTTTTCGGTCAGCCTAAGGAGTTCAACTATTCGGTCAACATTGCCCATCCCGACCTTGAGATACCTGCTCCCGACGGCAAGGAAGTGACAGGTCTGATGGGAATGTACAACACGACCGAAAGGATGAAGAGGGCAAATCTCAATTCGAAGACTATCCAGAAGATCATCCTTGGCTATCTTCAGAAGAACCCCATAGCCTTTCCCGAGACACTCCCGTCGTATGTGGTCGATCGTCTCCAGCTGATGGGCTATAATCAGGCCATCCGTCAGATCCATTTCCCTGCCAATACCGACAATCTTCGCAAGGCACAGATGCGCCTGAAGTTCGAGGAGCTGTTCTATCTGCAGCTCTATCTGATTCGCTCGTTCAAGATGCGTCAGAATTCGCTCAAAGGCTACAAGTTTGAGCGCATTGCCGATTATTTCAACGATTACTATCGCCTCCTGCCTTTTGAGCTGACCAATGCCCAGAAACGAGTCTTGCGCGAGATCAGGGCCGATGTAGCCACGGGCAAGCAGATGAACCGTCTGCTTCAGGGCGATGTGGGCAGTGGCAAGACCATGGTGGCGGCATTGACCATGCTCATGGCTCTCGACAATGGCTTCCAAGCATGCCTCATGGCCCCGACCGAGATACTCGCCACACAGCATTATGAGAACCTTGCAGAATCGTTCCTTCGTATCGGCATCAATGTGGCTCTGCTGACGGGTTCGACACCAAAGAAAAAGCGAGAGAAGATACATGAGTTGCTCGAAAACGGCGAACTGCACATCCTCATTGGCACACATGCCCTGATCGAGCCTGATGTGAAGTTCAAGAACCTCGGAATGGTCGTGATCGATGAGCAGCACCGCTTTGGCGTGAAGCAGCGATCGCAGCTGTGGCTCAAGAATGCCCAACCGCCTCACGTGCTCGTGATGACAGCAACGCCCATACCTCGCACCTTGGCGATGACCGTCTATGGCGACCTCGACGTTTCGGTCATCGACGAGCTGCCTCCTGGACGCAAGCCTATCGAGACCTTGCATCGCTACGACAATCAACGTCAAGGGCTGATTCGTGCCATGAGAGGACAGCTTGAGCTTGGCCGACAGATCTATGTGGTCTATCCACTGATTGAGGAGAACGAAAAACTCGCTTATCGTGATGTCGAACAGGGTTTTCTTGACATGCAGGCGGCATTCGGCCCTGACTATCATGTGGTGATGGTTCATGGCAAGATGAAGCCGAAGGACAAGGATGCGGCAATGCAGAGGTTTGTCAGCAATGAGGCACAGATAATGGTGGCAACCACGGTCATCGAGGTGGGTGTGAATGTGCCCAATGCTTCGGTCATGATCATCGAGAGTGCCGAACGCTTCGGCTTGTCGCAGCTCCATCAGCTTCGCGGACGAGTGGGTCGTGGTGCCGACCAGAGCTATTGCGTGCTCGTCACCAAGCATCAGTTGGGCGAAGATACCAAGAAGCGTATCGAAATCATGTGTCGCACTACCGATGGCTTCGAGATAGCCGAGGCCGACCTCAAGCTGCGAGGACCGGGCGACATCGAAGGCACACAGCAGTCGGGTCTCGCCTTCGACCTGCATATTGCTTCGTTGGCAAAAGACGGACATATACTCGAACTCGCCCGCAACTATGCTCGCGAAATCATCGAGAATGATCCTATGCTCGAAGCTCCTCAAAATGCGATATTGAGAAACAGGCTCGCGAAGCTCTTCTCGAAAAAGGTCGATTGGTCAAGAATCAGCTGATTAGAAGAGTATTGATTATTGATTACTGATTATTGATTACTGATTATTGATTACTGATTATTGATTATTGATTACTGATTATTGATTACTGATTATTGATTATGTGCTATAATATTGTGTTATATAGTAGGTAATTAACAATCTGCTAATCATTTGATTATACTCTAAATATTAACATTAAAATTATATCTTATGTCAAGTGGAAAGTGGTTAGGTGGTTTATTTGGATTTTGGGCTGGTGGCCCAATAGGAGCAATTGCAGGATTCGTGCTTGGTTCAGTATTTGATGCATTTGCTGATGGCATAAAAGTCGATGCTGATAGTGCCGAAGGCAACAGCTATGGCTCAACGGATCCCGAACAGCGTAATGGATTCCTGTTCTCCATGCTTCTTCTTGCTGCTCATGTCATCCAGGCCGATGGCAAGATCATGCATAGCGAAATGGAGTTTGTGCGTCGCACTTTCCGCGATAACTTCGGTGCAAATGCTGAGTCGCAGAGCGATGAGATTCTGAAAAAACTCTTCGAGCGTCGTAAGAGCATTGGTGAGGCATCATGGAACGAAGAGATTCGTCGTTGCTGCATTCAGATGGTTCAGGCAATGAGCTATGAAGAGCGCCTCCAGCTCATTGCATTCCTCTGCGAGATCTCAAAAGCCGATGGCAAAATCGACTCAACAGAGATAGCCGAACTCAAAAAGATAGCTGCTAACCTCGGAATTGAGGAACAGAACGTCAATCAGATGCTCAATCTTGGTGGAAACACCCTCGAAGAAGCATACAAGGTGCTCGGAGTTTCTCCTGATGCCACAGACGATGAAGTCAAGAAAGCCTATCGAAAGATGGCTCTTCAGTATCATCCCGATAAGGTTGCAACCCTCGGAGATGACGTCAAGGCCGCTGCCGAAAAGAAATTCAAGGAGATCGGTGCAGCTAAAGAGTTGATTTACAAGAGTAGAGGTATGGATTGAGGTGTGGAGGTGTTAAGGCGCTTCGCTTGTGAAGGTGTGAAGGCGCTTCGCTTGTGAAGGTGTTAAGGCGCTTCGCTTGTTAAGATGTGAAGGTGTTAAGATGTTCATGGTCTTCAGTAGTATCTTGACTCGTGAGCTGTCAAAAAACACCTTCACATCTTAACATCTTAACATCTTCACATCTTCACACCTTAACACCTTAACAGAGTCTCTATGCATTTGGTAATGACAATAGGTATTCGGGCGCAAAGTCAGCGCCGTTTTCCCATTCCACCGTATTATATTTCACCGAAAACCTCTTGAAGAAATCCAAGTCCTTCAGGGGTTCGAACACGATTCCTTTAAGCGATGACCTTAAGTCAACCACCTTTATCCAATGGCATGCCATTTTGGGCTTTACATTAAAATTCTACCATACTTTCTGGCTTAACTTTTCTTCCTTCTGACATTATACCTGCTATCGGGATTTATGTCTTATAGGTCATCAGACATCAGGAATGTCCTGAGTCCGAGATGTGTGATGCCGTTATCGTCATTCTTCCTGACCAGTGGGGTCATCGATATGACAAACTTAGGATAGTTGTCCTTGATGGACTCCAGATTGCCGAACTCTCGCTTGCGAGTATCATCA
>SFEH01000036.1 GCA_004557315.1 Bacteroidales bacterium | reverse complement strand
GGTCATGTTGGATGCGAACTTATATGTGCCTGGAGCAAACACCTCACCATGGATGGTGAGTGTCTGGCTCTGATTGACCGATGCCAGACTCGGCACGAGTAGGATATCCTCGTTTCTCAATGCCACATCCTTGACGCTGCCGTTCAATATGCCTGCAAGGTCGATTGCCTCAACCTCGAGCGTGCGGTCGGCCTTCATGCGCTGGAGTACGGCATGAGCAAGGAAAGCATCCTCAGTCACACCTTCTGCATATTCTATGAGCTGCCCCACGGTCTTGATCTTCTCGCCAAGCTGATAAAGCCCTGGACGGAACACCGCTCCGCGCACCTCAACTGCATTGCTATATCGCTGAATGATGGAATCGACTCTGACCGCATCCTGATCGGCCATTGTAAATGTCCCGATATTGCTGTCATCGACATTGAAGACAGTCAGGTCACGACCTGTCTTGCGCATCACACGCACCGACTTGGTATAGGCATCGCCCGTGAAACCGCCAGCATAGTCGAGCAGCTGAGCCATGGTCTCGGTGCGCTTCATCTCATACTTCATCGGACGCTTCACCTTGCCCTCGATGGTCACAAGACAGTCGTATGAACCCACGATGATCACGTCGTTGTCGATGAGCTGCACATTGCCCGAAAGCTGTCCGTTGAGGATATAGTCGTAGATATCGACAGAAGAGATGAGCCTGTTATTGCGATAGACGCGTATGTCGCGCAATGTTCCTATCTTGCTGACGCCACCTGCCATATAAAGCGCATGGAAGACCGATGAGAATGCAGAAAGAGTGTATGTGCCAGGTGTCTCCACCTCGCCCATGACATTGACCATAATAGTGCGCGTCTGTCCCACCGACAGCTTGATCTTCGAACCCTCATAGCGCGAGCCTATCTGCTGTGCAAGACGTGCGTTGGCCTGCTTGACGGTGAGTCCTGAGAGGGCTACTGGCCCGAAGTCGCTAATAGTGATGAACCCATCGGGCGTAATAGTGCCTTCGATGGTCTGCTGCGAAGCTCCATAGATCTCAATATACACCACGTCGCCAGCACCAAGCAGATAGTCTTCGGGCGTAGCGATGTTCATGTTTGGCTCGAACGACAGCTCGTCGGTGCGAAAGATGTCGTGACCGAAGATGCGCGAATGCTCGTCCTCCGACTTCTTCAGCTCCATCAAAGCAAGCAGTTCGGAAGTATCTGATATATAGTCGATGACATTGCTGCGCTGCGGACTGCTCTCGCCATTGTTCGAACGCGAGCGGTCTTCGTTCATGATTTTTGACTTCGACTGGCTGCTCATAAGGCTCTTGTATTCCTTGCCATATTTGTTCCTGACACGCTGCAGCTGCTTAATATCCACACCTTTCTTGAGCAGGTCGCTGGCAATCTCGGTCTGCGAAGCACCCATCTCATACTGCTTCACCACATATTCAAAGACCTTCTGGTCACTCATTGTCGATTGCGCTTTCAGTGCGTAAGGAAGGAGAATGACCAACGATATCAATATTGCGATTTTCTTCATAATTTCAGCTTTTTATTTTATAATAAAACGCAAAGATATGATAATTATTGTTTTTGCGCAAATAAAAATCGATTATTCACAATAAAAACAGCGATTGGACGTATAATTATTAGTTTAGTGACTACAAAAATCTACAATGCTCAATGTTTAGACTCCTATGCATATTCGCTTTCTTCGCGGTCAGTTTTGCCCATGCTTTGGCCATTGGCGAATGGACAGTGTTCCCGAGTTCGGCCAACTATCGCCGTGGCGAGGTCTTCAATAGCAAGATCTTCCTGCTTTCGGGCAATACACTGTTTTCGGTCAATGAAGCCGACCTTGGCAACAAGCAACAATACAGCCGACTGACAGGTCTATGCGGCTCTCGCATCTTCGACATCATCGTATCGGAAAAAGCCGACCGCCTTGCCATTGTCTATACCGACGGCAACATCGACTTCATGGATCGTGATGGCAATGTGACCAATCTGCCCGACTATGCCAACAAGACCGTGATGGGCGACCGTACGATAACCGCCCTGTCGGAACGCGACGGCAAGCTCTATGTCTCGACTGGCTTCGGCTTTCTCATCGTGAACATCGCCAAAGCCGAGTTTGAGGACACCTTCTATTTCGACATTGCCGACTATGCCGATGGCACCTACGGCAATCGCATCAGTACGGTTAGCGACGAGCAGCTTGCCGAACTGAATGACAAGGCAAAAGCCAATGGCGTGGGCAGCATGTCGAATGCGACGATCCTCTACCTCAACGGCACTTTGCTCACAGCCAACACCGAAGACTATCGTTCGTCGGTATTCAACGAACCTGGAATACTATCGATCTACGACACCTACGACGATAAGTGGGAGACCGTGAACCGCTACGACATTGAACATCTTTTCACCGACCACACGGCATGGTTCCAAGGACCAACGTCGCTCGCTATCGACCCTCGCGATAACCGGCACTTCATGGTGGGCACTTTCAGTCTCGGCTTGCTTGAGTTCAATGGTACACAGCTCATCAGCTATCATAACGCATTGAACAACGAGGGCATCGAGAGCATCATCCCCGATACCTACACCTCGCGTATCGGAGGTATGGTGATGACCGATGATGGCTATCTATGGTTCATGAATACAGGCGTCAACAAGCCTCTGCGCTGCATGACTCCTTCGGGCAAGATTCTCTCCTATCCTATTGATGGATACAACATTATTCAAAATGGCTACGACCGCTTGATACAAGCCCGCAACGACAAGTACCGCTTCAAATGGATTTTGGGCATTCGTCCGTGGGAGAACTGTCAGGGCGCACTCTATTACGATGGCGGCACGCCTGAAGACCCTGCCGACGACGAGAGCGTCTCGTTCTCCACTCTCACCGATCAGGATGGCTATCAGTACAATCCCAAATACTTCAACGACATTGCCGAGGATAAAGACGGAAAGATGTGGCTGATGACCTCATCGGGACCTTTTGTCTTCGACTCTCAAATCGAGGCTTTCAAGAACCCAGGGCATGTGCGTCGCGTCAAGATTCCTCGCAACGACGGAACCAACTATGCCGACTACCTTCTTGCCAATGTCGATTGTTCGTGCGTTTTAGTCGATGCCAACAACCAGAAATGGATAGGCACAAGCGAGTCTGGCCTCTATCTGCTTTCAGCCGATGGACTAACCCAGATCCAGCATTTCACGACCGACAATTCTCCTTTGCCTTCCGACAATATCCTGGCATTGGCATACGACGATGTGAGCGGCACCGTCTTCATCTCATGTGAAGGTGGCATAGTGAGCTACACCAGCGATGCCGTGCGGGGAGCCGACAACTACAGCAACGTGAAGTGCTACCCTAACCCTGTACGCCCCGAATACAGCGGAGCGTTGCACATCACTGGCTTGAAAGCCAACACAAAGGTGAAGATTTGTGACATCAACAACCGCACCATCTATACGACAATAAGCGAGGGCGGAAGCATATCATGGGATCTTGTCGGTGAGTCGGGCAGTCGCATCGGCGCTGGTGTCTATTTAGTATATGGCACCGACCAGAATGGCAAGGGCGGAATGGTCACCAAGTTCCTTGTGGTTAATTAAGGTTTTGAGGTTATGAGGTTGTGAGGTTATGAGGTTATGAGGTTATGAGGTTATGAGGTTGTGAGGTTGTGAGGTTTTCTGTCAGCGCGAAGCTACCTTATAACCTTAAAACCTCAAAACCTTATAACCTTATAAAAAACCTTATACAAGCGGAAGTAGTCGAACCTCAACCACAGCAGCTTGGCACGCATATATGGTTCATATTGCGGATGCGCCCTGGCATAGCCGCTAAGGCGGTCAATGATAAGCTGGAAATCGGCCTTGCGCTTCTGGGCATTGGCTTCAGAATTGGTGATGCTGCCCTCTCGCACGAAATAGCGGTATGAGAAGAGTGTGTTGCAGCACATAAGCCTGCCACCATTGAGCATGGCCAGCACCGTAAACTCCTCATCTTCATGAAAGATACCTTCGCTGAATCGCGTCTGCAGCCTCTCGCGTCGCCAAAGATAGGCACATACGCATGGGATGACATTGCGCCGACGAAGATAATCCTTGGCAGTGGAAAATGTCTTGCCGAAAGGAATGCGCTGCGTGACGTTGCCATAGACCGATGTCCTGCCCGATGTCGAGACCTTCAGTATGGGGATGGCAACAATGTCAGGTTCAAGCGCGAGCACAGAGAAGTCGGAATCATGGCTCACTTCTATCTCATCGTCAGCATCGACAAACGACAGATATTGCCCCCGTGCCTCGTTAATGCCACGGTTGCGTGCAGCTCCAAGCCCACCATTGCCTTGCCTCACCACTCGCACCTCCTCGTACTGTTGAGCCAAAGCCAGGGCAAGCGCAGGAGTCTGGTCGGTCGAACCGTCATCGACAATGACCACCTCATATCCAGCACCGCACGACGACATGGTCCGCACTATACTGCCGACGCATCCTGCCAGCGTAAGCTGCGCATTGAAAGCAGGAACAATGAAGGATATGAGCAATGACTGTTGCATAATTCAATGGCAAAGATAAGATTTATTTTGCAAAGTTTGGACTAATAACAGAAAAAAGTTATTTTTGCAAGAAAAAAAGCGATGAAGATTCTCGAGATTCCGTCAATATTCTTCCCTCGTGGAGGTGCCTTCTGCCTCGATCAGGCCAAGGCTCTGGCTCGCCGCGGACATGAGGTGAGGATTTTGGCGTGTGTCGAGCTCGGCATCACCGACATGCCCAAGGACTATCTGACCCGACCGCTCGGCATCCATTGGCAGGAATACGACGGAATTGAGACCTGCACCTTCTATGCGCGACGCCTCCCTCGGCTCACGAAGCTCAACAACAAGCGATGGATAGAAACAGTGATGCTGATGATGGAGGAATATGTCAGTCGCCACGGACTTCCCGACATCATCCATGCCCATAGCGTTCATTGGGCTGGATATGCCGCAATGAAGATTTCAGAGCGTTGGGGCGTGCCTTATGTCATCACCGAACACAGTTCGCGAGCAATCTTCGAGATGGAGTTTGGCGAGGGCGTGACCGACTGCTGGCAGATTCCTCTGCTCAAGGCAGCACTGCGCAAGGCAAAGGTGGTGATACCTGTTGCCGACGAGCTGGTCGAAAACCTCCGTCCTCTGTTTGGCACCGACTACCATCATTCATCCATCTCCAACACCATCGACACCGACTTCTTCGTTCCACGCGAGCGCGATAGCCACAGCTGCTACAGTTTTGTCTATCCTGCAGTCTTCTTCCCTCTCAAGGCTCACGACCTTCTCCTTGAGTCAATGCGAATAGTGGTATCCAGAATCGGCAATGTCCATCTGCATCTCGCTGGCAGAGGCACCGACAACCAGAAGATGAAGCAGCTGATCAGCAACCATGGGCTATACGGCAAAGTGACACTCCACGGCAGTATAGGCAAGGCGGCAATGCGTCAGCTCTATTACGACAGCGACTGTCTGGTCGTGCCATCGAGGAGCGAAGCCCAGCCTCTCATCTGCCTTGAAGCCGCCGCCACAGGACTCCCATTCGTAGGCACCGAGGTCATACCTCGCTCACTGCGCTTCCCTGGCTGTACCATTGTGCCAATCGACAATGCCCAAGCCCTTGCCGACGCCATGTGCGCGATGGTTGCAAAGGGCTGTGACACCGACCCCACATCATTATATAATAAGGTAAAGGCAATGGCTTCACCCGAAGCTTTCGCCCGCAAATTCGAAGAGACAGTATTTGGCAATTGAACAAGACTGATATGAAGATACTTCTGATTGGAGAATACAGCAATATGCATGCCACGCTTGCCGAGTCGCTGCGACGTCTCGGTCAGCAGGTCGAGGTGATGTCCGACGGCGATGGATGGCGCAACTACAGGCGCGACATCGACATCACCCGACGCGACAGTTCCAGCAAGATTGATGGCATTCGCCTGATCTGCAAGTTGCTTTGGCTGCTGCCAAGGCTGCATGGCTTCGATGTGGTGCAGGTCATCAACCCAAAGTTCCTGCCCCTGAAGGCCCGCTACAGCCGCTGGCTCCTGCGATACCTACGTCTTACCAACCGAAGCATCTCGTTAGGTTGCTATGGCATGGATTCGATAGTGCTACGCCGTCAGAACGAAGGTTGCCTTGAATATTCCGACACCTTCTGCTTCGGTAGAAAGGTCAACGAGGCTAACTGGATGAATCTGTCAGGTTCTTGGCTCGACGACGAAGAGACCAAGACCACCGAAGAAGCCGCACAGAATGCCGACTGCCTCATGGCTTGCCTCTACGAATACTACATCAACTACAACTTACCTCAATATCGCGCCAAGCTGCATTACATCGCACAGCCCATAGTGATTGACCACACAGCCAAGCCGAAGCAGATCACATTCCCCGTGAAGGTGCTCGTGGGCATTCAGAAGAAACGCATCGTGGAGAAAGGCATCGACCAGATGTTGCCTCTGCTCGAACGTCTTGCCACCGCCCACCCCGACAAGATACAGCTCACCAAGGTCGAGAACGTGCCTTTCGACCAATACTGCCATCTTCTGGCCAGGACCGATGTGCTTGCCGACCAGCTGTACAGCTATACTCCAGCAATGAATGCGCTCGAAGCCATGAAACATGGGACGGTGGTAATAAGCGGAGGCGAAGAAGACTACTATCGCTTCATTGGCGAAGACCGCCTGCGCCCTGTGATCAACCTGCGCCCCTTCGACGATGAAGGCAACTACCTCATGCTCGAGCGAACGCTCCTCGACATCGACAAGATGCGCTCATTGTCGGCCGAAAGCATTGCATTTGTGAAAAAATATCACGATTCTACGATTGTAGCACAGCAATATCTCGACATATTTGCCCGAATTGCACGTTTTTGACCTCATTTTCTTTGTAAATATTCAAAAAGTCAATATCTTTGTGGCATCACATTAATATTTAAAAACATAACTTCGAAAATGGCAACACCTCACAACACAGCACCTGAAGGAGCATTCGCAAAGACCGTTCTGATGCCTGGCGATCCTCTCCGCGCCAAGTACATAGCCGAGACCTTCCTCACCGACCCTGAAGTGGTGACGTCGGTCCGCAACGTCTATGGCTACACCGGCACCTACAAGGGCGTGCCCGTATCGGTCATGGCAAGCGGCATGGGTATGCCAAGCATCGGCATATACTCTTATGAGCTCTATAAATTCTATGGCGTAGAGAACATCATCCGCATCGGCTCGGCTGGCAGCTATGTGGCGCGACTCAACGTGCGCGACGTGGTGCTGGCAGAGAAGGCATTCAGCGAATCGACCTATGCACTCTACCAGAACGGCGAGAAGAGCCACACGCTCTATCCAAGCCCTCACATCAACGACATCGTGATCAAGAAAGCCGAGGAGCTGGGCATCGAGTGCAAGATGGGCATCGTACATTCGAGCGATGTGTTCTACTCTGAACCAGTGATAGGCGGATGGGAGGCAATACGCGACCGCACACAGTCCGACTGCGTCGAGATGGAGAGCTATGCCCTCTTCCACAACGCCAATGTCCTCGGCAAGAACGCCGCATGTCTGCTCACCATCTCCGACTCATTCGTCACCAAGTGCGAACTGAGTGCCGAGGAACGCCAGAACTCGTTCAACACTATGATGCGCCTGGCTCTGGAGACAGCGATAGCACTATGAGATGTGAAGATGTTAAGGCGCTTCGCTTGTGAAGATGTGAAACACCTTAACATCAACTTCAATAATAAATATTTATATGAAACATTTAAAGCTTATTATTACAAGCTTCATCGTGTTGCTTGTAATTCTGTGCGGCACGCGCTGCTGTACAGTCATTGATTCTGGTGAGATTGGAATCGAGTTCCACAAGTGGTCAACTTCAGAGGAGAACTATGGAGGTGTCGAAGGCACATGCCATGGATGGGTATTCTACAATCCGTTCACGACATCCATCTTCACCTACCCTACCTATATCCAGCGCAAGACCTACGATCCATTCAACGTCAACGCACGCGATGCATCAATCTTCTCGATGGATCCTACCATCGCCTATCGCATCAACCCCGACAAGGCATGCGACATCTTCACCAAGTACCGCGTGGGCATCCGCGAGCTCGAAGAGGGTTATATCCGCACCTGCATCTACGAGGCATACCGCACCTGCGCCAATCAGTATTCGAGCGATTCGCTCATGTCGAGCCGTGCCAACTTCGAGAGCGACGTGCGCCGTCGTCTTGAAGCATCGCTGATGGCCGAGGGCTTCATCGTCGAGGAGTTCACCTCACAGATTACTCCTCCACAGGCTCTCGAACAGATGATCAACGAGAAGAACATGGCAATACAGTCGAGTCTCAAGGCCGAGAACAAGGTCAAGGAGGCAGAGGCAAATGCCAAGATCAAGATTGCCGAAGCACAGGGTGAAGCCGAAGCCATGCGCATCAAGGCCGATGGCGAAGCCTACTACAACCGCACCATCTCCGCTTCGCTCAGCCCTATGATTGTTCAGGAAGACTGGATAGAAAAATGGAACGGCGAAGTGCCAACTGTAGTGGGAAGTGGTGGTATGATGTTCGATATGTCGAAGTTCGCCCCAGGTAAATAACCCGTTGCTATTTACTATAAAAGTCATGCATTCTCTTGCAATAATGCCACATTTTGCTAAGGATGCATGACATTTATTATTGTTATCAATAAATATTCACGATTTATTCTCAATATTTTATATCAAAACTTGCAAATTGTCAAAATATCCAATACCTTTGCAATGTGTTTTTCATGGTATTAGATTTTAAGGTTAAGAAAAGAGAATCGTTGTGAAACGCTTCTCTTTTTCGTTTTTGTGGTAAGGACAAACAAAACGACTATCAAATGAAAAGTTAAAAGCATTTTGACAAGATGACAAGATTATGTTCATCAACACGCCTTTATTTCCTGAAAAATTTGCTTTATAATTATTTTTTGCTTACCTTTGCCCCGAATTCAATAATGTTACTAAGAAAATCCAATGAATAATGGCTAATGAACAGAAGGTGATATTCACCAACGATATATGCTCTGCTTTGAGCGAACTCACTACAGAAATACATCACGACCGTCTCTTCATGCTCTTCGACACGGAGACGATGAAGCACTGTATGCCTCTGCTCACAACATTCATGAACGACTATGATGCGACTCACCCTGCCTCTCATCTCCACACCATCGTCATCGAGGCGACCGACGTGGCAAAGAACATAGAGTCGCTGACAGAGGTGTGGACGAGCCTTTCGGAGAACGGTGCCACTCGCCATTCGCTCCTGATCAACGTGGGTGGCGGCATGATCACTGACCTCGGTGGATTCGCTGCTGCCACTTTCAAGCGCGGCATCAAGTTCATCAACGTGGCTACATCGCTCCTCGGCGCTGTCGATGCTGCCGTGGGCGGAAAAACTGGCATCAACCTCGGCAACCTCAAGAACGAGATTGGTGCTTTTGCCCCAGCCGATGCTGTGCTCATCTCAACCAAGTTCTTCGAGAGCCTCGACAAGGAGAACCTCCTGTCGGGTTATGCAGAGATGCTGAAACATGGTCTGCTCAGCAACTGCCAGCACTTCAACGACCTTCTGGACTTTGACATAACTGCCCTGAATGAGGATGGTAAGGCTGAAGAGAATGCTGCAGCTCTGCTGCCTCTACTCGAGACTTCGGTCAACGTGAAGCGCAGCGTGGTGCGACAGGATCCTTTCGAACAGGGTCTGCGCAAGGCTCTGAACCTCGGTCACACCTTCGGACACGCATTCGAGACTTGGTGCATGCGCCATGGACAGCCTGTGCTCCACGGCTATGCGGTGGCATGGGGATTGGTGTGTGAACTCATCATGAGCAATCAGCTCACAGGCTTCACGAGCGAGACGCTCTATCGCGTTGCCAACTATGTGCGCGACAACTATGGTCCGATCAACATCACTTGCGACGACTACGAAGAGCTTTACGAACTGATGCTCCATGACAAGAAGAACCTCGGAGATACAATAAACTTTACCCTGATGAAGGCTACGGGCAATGTCGAACTCAACCACACGGCTTCGAAAGAAGAGATTGGCTCGGTGCTCGACATCTTCCGCGACCTTATGGGAATATGAGATGTGAAGGTGTGAAGGTGTGAAGGTGTGAAGATGTTAAGGTGTTCATTGACTCTACACTGGACTCAACACATGACAAGTCACTACGCAAGAACTTGAACACCTTCACATCTTAACATCTTAACATCTTAACATCTTAACATCCTAATGTTGCCATAATATGAGAAACGAGCAACTTGAATTGGCGTATCAATACGCCATGTACACCCAAAGGAACATCTTCCTGACGGGCAAAGCAGGAACAGGCAAGACTACCTTCCTGCGCCAATTGAGAAACGACTCTCAAAAAAGAATGATCGTGGTCGCCCCAACTGGTGTGGCAGCTATCAACGCCAATGGTGTGACCATCCATTCGTTCTTTCAGTTAGCACCTGGCCTGCTGCCGAAGAACGACAACAAGTTTCAGTTCTCGAAGCACAAGATTAACATCATGCGGTCGCTCGACATGCTGGTCATCGACGAGATCTCGATGGTGAGATGCGACCTTCTCGATGCCATCGACCAGATACTGCGGCGTTTCCAGAACCACAACAGGCCTTTCGGTGGCGTGCAGCTGCTGATGATAGGCGACTTGCAGCAGCTGGCGCCTGTTGCCTCAGAAGAAGAATGGAACATACTGAAAACAACTTATCAGACACCATATTTCTTCAGCAGCAGGGCTTGGACTGAGACTTCGTTCACCACCATCGAGCTCACCAAGGTGTTCCGCCAGAAGAACGAGACTTTCATCTCGGTGCTCAACAAGGTGCGCGACAACACCATCGACCAGCAGACACTCGACATCCTGAACAGCCGCTACATCCCCGACTTCAGGCCGCAAGACAGCGAGGGTTACATAACATTGACAACCCACAACTACCAGGCACAGGAGATCAACCAGATGCACATGGATCAGCTGAAAACCTACCCCGAGACGTTCACGGCAACGGTGGAGGGCGAATTTCCCGAGAGCTCCTATCCTACCGATGCACAGCTGACACTGAAGATAGGCGCACAGGTGATGTTCTGCAAGAACGACTCTTCGCCCGAAAAACGCTACTACAATGGAAAGATTGGCCGTGTGGTGCAGATTGCCAACGTCAAGGTCATCGTCGAATGCAAGGGCGACTACGACGAAGAAGAGATCATTGAAGTGGATAAAGAGGAATGGCTCAACATGAAATACGAGACCGACAACAAGACTGGCGAGATCAAGGAGGTCTTCGTTGGCTCATTTACCCAGATTCCGCTCAAGACGGCCTGGGCCATCACCATCCATAAGAGCCAGGGTCTGACTTTCGACAAGGCCATCATCAATGCGGGCAAGGCTTTCAGCTTCGGACAGGTTTATGTGGCTCTGTCGCGCTGCCGCAGCCTCGAAGGACTGGTACTCTCGACTCCGATAACACGTCATGTAGTGATGAGCGACCCGACGATAGCTTCGTTCAACAAGGCACAGGAACAGAACCACCCGACAATGATGCAGCTGAAGCAAGACCGCCGCAACTATGAGCGCGACGTGCTATGCAGCATATTCAACTACAGCGACCTGCAGAAACGTCTCGACTTCGTGGCTCGCCTTGCCGACCAATACATCGCCCGTATTGACCAGCAATATGTGGATATGGCTAAGGCTGTGGCCGACGAATGCCGACTGAAACTCACCAATGTGGGCAATACCTTTGGCTTCCAGATTGCCGAACTCTCGGCTTTGGCAGAAAGATACGAAGACAATCCACAGCTTCAGGAGCGAATAGGCAAAGGCAATACATATTTCCTGACGCAATCGACCGACATTCTCACGGATTTCATCGAGAAAGAGATTCCGAAAATCGGCAACAAGACTCATGCTGAACGATATGGCAACGAATTTGACTTGCTAAAGCAGGAGTATGAACTCAAGACCCAGATCCTCATCGGAACCATCAATGGCTTCTCGCTCGAACGCTACTGGGCTGCCAAGGCGAAGGCTTCGATGAATGAGGACACGGGCAACAAACGCAAGACAGCGAAGACAGCTTCGAAGGCGACAAAGAAAACCGTAAGGAAAACCAAGACAAATAAACAAAAAAACAAAATAACATGAACAAAAGCATTTTAGCCATTATGGCAACATCAGCTATCATCACATCGTCGTGTACAACAAGTGCGGACAACACAGCCGACGATGCTCCTATCATCGGCAGGTCTGAACTGGTGCCTGCCAACCATCGCCTCACTCCTGAAATACTGCAGGAACTCGGCAAGATAAGCGAAGTCACCCCATCGCCCGACGGAACGAAGCTCCTCTATGGTGTGAGCTATGTGAGCGTCAAGGAGAACCGTTCGAATCGCGAGCTCTTCGTGATGAACATCGACGGCAGCGACAACCATGCCATCACACACACTGCCAAGAGCGAGTCGAATGCGGTATGGAGTGCCGATGGCAGTGAGATTTACTTCATGAGCAGCGAGTCGGGCAGCAGCCAGATATGGAAGATGAATGCCGACGGCTCTAACCGTCAGCAGATAAGCGACTTCGACCGCAGCATCGAGGGATTCGTGTTCAGTCCCGACTTCTCGCAGGTCATCATGATTGCAGCCCTGCCTATGCCAAAGACCGACGAGCAGCTCTTCGAAGGTCTCGACAAGACTACAGGCCGCATATATGAAGAGATGAACTACCGTCACTGGAACGACTGGGTGATGGATTATCCTCATCCTTATCTAGCCAAGGTGGTCGATGGCAAGGTGAGCAACGATGGTGTCAAAGACATCCTCGAAGGCGAGCCATACGAGTGTCCGATGCGTCCGTTTGGCGGCACCGAGGCTTTTGCTTGGACTCCTGACGGCAAGCAGATAGTATATAGCTGCCGCAAGGAGACTGGCACTGACTATGCTTTCTCTACTCGCGCGAGCCTGTATCTATATAATGTGGCAGATGGCACTACCGTCGATCTCCACCCTGGCGATCATGGCTACGACACCAATCCTGCTTTCTCGCCTGATGGCAAATACCTTGCCTTCCAGTCGATGGCTCGCAACGGCTATGAGAGCGACAAGAACCGACTGATGATTATCGACATGGCGACACGCGAGATGCGCGACCTCACTGCCAGCTACGACAACAACTGTGACGGCTTCGTGTGGAATGCCGACAGCCGCAACCTCACCTTCACAGGCGCAAGCTACGGCACAAGCAAGATCTTCAGAGTCAATGTCGATGAGGCAAAGGTCGCTCAAGTTTCGGCCGATGTTCAGGCCGACTATGGCAGTGTGACTCTTGCCGGCAATCAGATCATCGCCACACGCCACAGCATGGCATCGCCCGACGAGATTTTTACCCTCAACGAAGCAGGCGAGGCTACTCAGCTTTCGTTTGAAAACAAGGCTATGCTCGACCAGATCGAGATGGGTCGCGTAGAGCCACGCTGGATGAAGACTACCAACGGCGATGATATGCTCGTTTGGGTGGCTTATCCTGTAGGTTTCGATGAGACTCTCAAGAACGATCCTGACCATAAGTTCCCTACTCTCCTCTACTGCCAGGGAGGACCAGAGAGTGCAGTGAGCCAGTTCTGGAGCACACGCTGGAATGTGGCTATCATGCAGGCCAATGGCTATGTCGTAGTGCTGCCTAACCGCCATGGCGTTCCTGGTTTCGGACAGGCTTACAACGAGCAGATTGCAGGCGACTTTGCAGGTCAGTGCATGAAGGATTACTTCACTGCCATCGACAATATAGCCAAGGAACCATGGTGCGACAGCAACCGCCTCGGAGCAGTAGGCGCATCATTCGGCGGCTACAGCGTCTATTGGCTGGCTGGCCATCACGACAACCGCTTCAAGTGCTTCATCGCCCACTGCGGCATCTACAACACCGAGAGCATGTATGCCGAAACCGAAGAGATGTGGTTTGCCAACTGGGACTACGGTGGAGCACCTTGGGACAAGAACCCTAACAAGTCATATACCGACAGTCCGCATAAGTCGATCACCAAATGGAACACTCCAATCCTCGTCATCCACAACGAATACGACTTCCGCATTCCTGTGACTCAGGGTATGCAGGCCTTCAATGCAGCTCGCATGCGTGGCGTCCCAGCCAAGTTCCTCTACTTCCCTGATGAATGCCACTGGGTGACAAAGCCACAGAATGGTGTGCTCTGGCAGCGCGTATTCTTCGACTGGCTCGACAAATATTTGAAATAATCGACAATCTGAATTTCTGTCAGACATAAATATAGCCTGGAAGGTTGTACCAAAATCCATAGAAAATAGGTACTGCCTTCCAGGCTTAAAAAAAATAATCAGTAATCAATAATCAGTAATCAATAATCAGTAATCAATAATCAGCAATCAGTAATCAGTAATCAGTAATCAATAATCAGCAATCAGTAATCAGTCATCAATAATCAATAGATCCTAAAATTGCCCGAGACATGGAGCATCGAGAGCATATAGACCATGCCCTCATAATAGCGCCACTTACCCTGTGGAGGACGGGCATTCCAGAGCATCTCAATATACTGACGCTTCAGTTCGCCATCTTCAAGAGCTATGCTGCCCACGGCATTGGCACCTGTCATGCCTATAGTATAGTTGCCTGTTGGGTCTGAACCATCGACCTCAAACTGTCCATGAGTGAAACCATCCTGCTTGAAGAAGGAGAGAATGCGCTTCATGGTCTCGCGCTGTGCCTCACGGTCAGCACCAAACAGATAATAGTCCATACCGACGTTCATGGTGCAGCGGATGGCATCATACTGGAAGCGGCGAGAGTCATAGCCACAGAATGGTCCGCGGAACGGCTCGCCTTCGTAGGTGCTGTAATCTGGATAGAGACCTGTGACAGGATGCGAGGCAATGCGCAACTGACGGCGTGCCGCTGGCGATGCCTCTGTCCAGAAGTCTGCACGTTCCTTGTCCCAGCGAGCCCACATCTCAGTGAAGGCTGGCAACTGATAAGAAGGGTCGGTATAGAGATGGGCATCATCGGTAGGCACGAAGGTAATGACGTGCGTTGCCGAGTCATATAGGTTCCACACACCCTGCTTGCAGTCTTTGGTCATAGTGCGACGCAAAATGTCGAGCGCATCCTCCTCATATTGCTTATTGTCCCAACGATGAGCCGCAAGGAAAAGAGCAGTGGCGAAATATGCCTCTCCGTCGCTTGCATTCGAGTTGCCGAAAGGAGTACCATCGGCATGGCATTGCCAATTGAAATATCCGCTCCAAGGCGAATCGTCAGGATAGCGCATATAGGTCTTTGCCCAACGCCACAGCTTGTCAAATTCCTGTGGCTTGTCGAGCTGCACGCATATCATCATTCCGTATGACATGCCCTCAGTCCTGACATCATCACTGCCCGTGTCATAGATATAAGCCATCGAATCATTGACTTCATAATAGACCGAAGTCTGGTCGTCGGCAGCGAAGCAAGAGAAATCGCCCGGTGTGAAGAAATGCTTCCATAGGTCATCCATTCGCTGATCAACCTCCTCTTGACTCACGCCAAGCACCTCACTGAAATAATTGTGATAGACTCCGGTATAGAAAGCTCCCTGAGGCTCCTCTCCTGCCGATTTCGCACCTTGGCCGCTGCATGATGCAGCAGCCAACATAATCATTGGTAAATAAATAATTTTTCGCATCTGTATTAAATTTATAGTAATTTTCCGCAAAGGTAAGACTTTTCTGCCAACATTCCAAACTTTTGGGACAGATAATATCTTCCATTCAGCTCATTTTGTTGCCATCAATTATTTGTATCTGACTTTATATATTTTTCACTTTTCTCACTATTTCATGGTATTAGAGTAATTATTTCAGAGTATTAGATGATGATAAGTGTTAATGAAAAAGATGAAACTAAGTAGTAATATACTCTGCATTTAGCTTTGTCAGGAATAAAAATGAGTTTGACACTTTGACACTTTGACACTTTGACACCCTGTATTCAATCCATAGAAGGGTTTAAGTCAAAATCAATTCAACTTTTTTAGGATACTACAGACTTTCACGCACGGTTCTGTGAGAAAATGAGAAAAAATTTTGTGTTTTCGAAAAATATTGCTATCTTTGCATAAGAAAAAAATGATGACTATGAAAAAAGCGTTATATGTGTTGGGACTTGCCTTGGCGGTAATTGTCGCGTTGTCGTCGTGCAGCGACAACGACCGTGAGGAAGCAGGGCAGTTCAAGAGTGTGTTTGATGCGCTGGACTGGGGTGAGGGAACGACGGCATACGTAATAGGACACAAAAGCCCCGACACCGACGCGGTGTGCTCAGCCA
>SFEH01000174.1 GCA_004557315.1 Bacteroidales bacterium | reverse complement strand
TTGCTCAATGCTTGCATTAACAAGGATTATTCTGACACGTCGCCAATACAAATCAGAGTAACTGATAATATGCTTCAGATCGTCAACGGCGGAGTTCTTCCCGATGGTTGGACTGTAGATACTTTGTTGTCATCGCATCGTAGTATGCCATACAATCCCGACATAGCCAACACATTCTTCCGTGCTGGCGAAGTGGAGGCATGGGGTAGGGGCATTGAGCGCATCATCAAGGGCTGCCAAGAGGATGGCTTCTCTACGGTGGATTTCCGCTACGATGCCTGCGGACTTTGGACAACATTCAGGTATCAGTATCCTGTTAGGGTAGTTGGAAATACGGAAAACTTCCATGAAAACGCCTTGATAGGGCATGAAAAGGGCATGAAAAGGGCACAAAAAGGATATGAAAAAATTCTTGAATTCATTAAAAATAATCCTCAAATAAGCATACTCGCATTAGCAAAAGAATTTGGTATAACTGTAAAGGCAATGCGTCTGACTCTTGATAAGCTAAAGGCAGAAAAAAGAATTTCACGAATAGGACCTAACAAGGGTGGATATTGGCAAATAATGGATATGCAGTAACTGAATAAGATGTATAAAAAGAATACGTTATGTTGAACCTGCGTTAGTCTTGATATGTGATTCCTGCAGCAGCGGGGTGGTATTCGCATGGTAAATCTGCAATTATTCGGAGAAATGCTTGGAGTGTATTATCAATTCTAATAAACTGTCATAAATATGGAATTTGTCTTCGGAATTATAGGCCTTGTCGTAGGTCTTGTGATTGGAATTCTTGTTGCAAGGGCTCAGAAAAGTGCTCTTGAGGTGAAGGCTAATGCTCTTTCGGATGAGGCGGCTCGTCTGAAGGAGGAGATTGCATCGCAGAAGTCGGAAATGAATGCGCTTGCCGCTGAAAAGCAGGAGCTCGCTACCAAATGCGAGGTCTTGGCAACTCAGAAGGATAATGTCGAAGTAAAGGCAAGAGAGGAAGCCGAAAAGCACATTCAGGAAAAAGCTGCACAGCAAGAGGCTTTCGCTCAACAGATGGCTTCGGTCAAGGAAGACAATGAGCAGAAATGCAAAGATCAGGAAGAACGCCATGCCAAGGAGATTGCCATGCTAAATGACTCTCATCAGAGAGAACTTCAAAGTAAGACAGCTGAGCACGAGAAGACAATATCTGCTATCAAGGAACATCATGAGAAGGAGGTAAATACCCTCAAGGCTTCTTTTGACGAGTCGAGAGAGAACTGGATGTCGGAACGCAGAACCATCGACGCAAACAATCAGAAACTCCTGCAGGCCAAGGAGACTGAGCATAAGGCAGTGATGGCAGCACAGGAGAAGCGGCACGATGAGGCTGTGAAGAGCATGAAGCAGACATTCGCAGAGACGATCGATCACCTGAAGGCTAACCTCAAGGCTGCTACTGAAGATATGCTGAAGATGCGTCAGGCTGAGTTTACCGACATCAACAAGCAGAACATGCAGTCGATCGTCGATCCTCTCAACGAGACCATCGCAAAGATGAAACAGGCGATGGATGGCTATTCAAAGGAACAGAACGAGTTCAGCGGCTCGATGAAGACAAGCATTCAGGCCATCATCCAGCAAACCGAGACGGCTCGACAGAGTGCCATCGAACTGACTACTGCCCTCAAGCACGACACGAAGATGCAGGGCGACTACGGAGAGGCAATTCTCGATGAGATACTGTCGAAGCAGGGCTTCACCGAAGGCATCCACTATGAACTGCAATATGTGATGAAGGATGAGGCTGGCAGGGAACTGAAGGGCGACGATGGCAAGGGTTTGCGTCCTGACGTGCTCTTCCATATCGACACTGTGCGCGATGTGATCATTGACTCGAAGGTCAATCTCACCGACTTCATTAACTTCGCCAATGCCGAGACGGCCGATGAGCGAAAGATGCATCTGGAGCGTCATGTCAAGAGCATAGAGTCGCAGGTGAAGCTCCTCTCGCAGAAGAACTATTTCAAGTACCACAAGAAGACAAACACGCGCATGGACTATGTCATCATGTTCGTGCCAATCTCTGCCGCATGGTGGGAGGCTCTCCGCTATAAGCCAAGCCTGTGGCGCGAGGCTATGGACAGCAATGTCTATATCGCCGACGAACAGACGCTCTTTGCGGCTCTGCGCATCATCAAGCTTACATGGACCCAGATCGCTCAGGTCAAGAGCCAGAAGGAGATATTCGACCTCGTTAACCAGATGATCGACCGTGTGGGGCAGTTCATGAAGTCGTACAAGGCAATAGGTGAAGCCATCGGCAAGGCACAGGATGCCTACGACAAGGGCTATGAGAAGCTGACCCCTGGCGGACAGAGCATACTCACAACTACCACCAACCTTCTCAAGCTCGGTGGACGTGACAGCAAGACCAACCCTGTGGCTAAGTTCATCGATGTCGATGAGATACCTGCACTCCCAGAGCCGGAGGGATGATTGATTACTGGTTACTGATGATTGATCACTGCTTGTTCAGACTCATTATCAATAATCGATCATCAGTAATCATGTCACCATAGTATTATCCATTAATTTTGTTTACTTTTTCTCATATCCTTCATAGTAGTAGCTCTGCTCTATACCCTTTATAATCACTTCTCTGTTTTCGGTATCAGAGGTAAGGTTTTGTCCAAGCAAGAACCTGATCTCCAAATCGTTGATAGGAGACCGTTCCATTGCAGAGAGGTATTGATCTTTATCAACGAATTGCCAATTTACCACCTTGCCAAGTGTGCGTTTCAGCATCATGTCGAGCCAGATGCGTGTAGAACGGCCGTTTCCTTCCATGAACGGATGGCACACATTCATCTCTACATATTTCTCTATGATATGCTCGAAAGTATCTTCCGGCATCTTCTCAACAGCATCAAGAGCAGCTTGGAGATAAAGTGCGTTGGCAAAACGAAAACCTCCCTTTGCGATATTCTTGTCACGAACGACTCCCGCAAAAGGATACAAACCATCGAACAGAAATCTATGAATCTGTTTCAGACCATCAGTGGTGCCAACAGGTATATCATTGATAGCACCCGACTCAAAAAGCCGATGCGCATTCTCCAATGCCTTTTCGTCTATCTCTTTTGTTGTCATAGCAATTTATTTAAAAAATGTATCCAATAGTGTCATACATCATCTTGATCTATAGAATAATACGGCACAAAGATAGTCTTTTTTTTGAAAAAACAAATGAATCTACAGCTTTTTATTTTAATATTTATGACTATTATGATTATAGCGGTATAAATGTGCCACTTGTAACGGTTTGAAATGTGCCAGCTAAAACACTTTCAAATGTGCCACCTGTAACGGTTTGAAATGTGCCACC
>SFEH01000173.1 GCA_004557315.1 Bacteroidales bacterium | reverse complement strand
GTCGCACGACTTGTCATAATAGGCATACAACATCTGTGCCGCCATGGATTTGCCAAAGCGACGCGAACGAGTTACACAGCTCCGTCGTTGCTCAGTAAACAGTGTTCCGTTTATAACTGAAATAAGACCTGACTTATCAACATAGATTGAGTTCAGAGCTTGTGAAAAATCGTAATTACCTTTATCTATATATGTGCCCATACGATGTTTTGAGGAGTTAAAACTGGTAGTCTTGGCGACCTTTGGTCGCAAAGGTAGTAAAAAAGTTGGATTATCGCACGTTTTATCTGCAAAACAAGTGCATTTTTATATATCTTTAGTACATTTCTGCGCTAAATCAAGGTATTGTGGTATCATTACACTTCAAAATGCCTCTGTTATAAAAAGAACTTCTTCTTGACTCTTTGAACTGTGCTTCTTCTGCTGCTTCATGTGAACACAGGGTGTCAAAGTGTCAAAGTGTCAAACTCATTTTCAGCAGAAATTGCGCAAGTATTGCAAGGTTTAAACACAAACAAAACAAAAACGCTGACATGTCAGTCTTTTTGCATTTCAGGAACATGAGCTTCTTTGCATTCAGTTGGAACTGATTATTTATTCTAGTGTATCCTGGCATAGCAATGTCGGGGATTATTACAAAAAAAGATGATGAAAAGTCTGATTTATTTAAAAATTCGGGACAATGTCGGGGAAAAGAAGTAACTTTGCACTTATTATTATAAGATTATGGAAAAGAACAGCAAAATCTATGTAGCCGGACATCGTGGCATGGTGGGAAGTGCCATTGTCCGCGAACTGCAGCGACAGGGCTACAGCAACATCATCACACGTACCCACAAGGAGCTTGACCTCACACGTCAGGATCAGGTCGAGGCTTTCTTCGAAGCAGAGAAGCCTGAATATGTCTTTTTGGCAGCTGCCAAGGTGGGTGGTATCATCGCCAACCAGAGTGCTCTCGCCGACTTCATGTACGACAATATGATACTGGAAATGAATGTCATACATTCTGCATGGAAGAACGGTTGCAAGAAACTGGAATTCCTCGGCAGCTCATGCATCTACCCTCGCTTGGCTCCTCAGCCTATGCCCGAGTCGTGTCTTCTGACATCGGAACTGGAGAAGACCAACGAGGCTTACGCTCTCGCCAAGATCTCAGGTCTGAAGTACTGTGAGTATCTCAACCGCCAGTACGGCACTGACTATATATCACTCATGCCAACCAATCTCTACGGTCCGAACGACAACTATCACCCAGAGCACTCGCACGTGCTTCCTGCACTCATCCGCCGATTTCACGAAGCCAAGGAGGCAGGGCTGAAGGAGGTGACTTGCTGGGGCGACGGCTCGCCTCTCCGCGAGTTCCTCTATGTCGATGACCTCGCCAACCTCTGTGTCTTCCTCATGAACAACTACTCGGGCAATGAGACGGTCAATGCGGGCACTGGCAAGGAGATCACTATCAAGGGGCTCACAGAACTCGTAGCTAAGGTCATTGGATTTGAGGGTGAGATAAAGTGGGATACTACTCGTCCGAACGGCACTCCACGCAAGTTGCTTGATGTATCGAAAGCCAAGGCTCTCGGCTGGACATACAAGACTGAGCTCGAAGACGGCATACGCCTTGCTTATGCCGATTTCCTGAACAATCCGATGCGTGCTGAACGTTGATTCTGAAACAACCATCGTCAAAAACAAAAATTGCTTTCTGTCAAAGTTAACAACAAACAACAAAATATGAGTAAGAATATTGCCCTTATCACAGGTGTTACCGGTCAGGATGGCAGCTACCTCTCAGAGTTCCTCCTCGCCAAAGGCTATGAAGTGCACGGCATCATCCGCCGCAGCTCGGTCGATTACCGCGAGCGCATTGCACATCTTGAGGGAACACCCAATTTCCACCTTCACTATGCCGACATGGGCGACTCAATGTCGCTCGTCAAGCTCGTAGGCAAGGTACAGCCTACCGAGATTTACAACCTTGCTGCCCAGAGCCACGTTCAGGTCAGCTTCGATGCTCCGGAATTTACTGCCGATGTCGATGCTGTAGGTGTGCTCCGCATCCTTGAAGCCGTGCGCACCAACCATCTTGAGAAGGCCTGCAAGATCTATCAGGCATCGACTTCAGAGCTATATGGCAAGGTGGAGGAAGTGCCGCAGAACGAGAACACGCCTTTCCACCCATACAGTCCTTATGCCGTTGCCAAGCTCTATGGCTTCTGGATCATCAAGGAATACCGCGAGGCTTACAACATGTTCTGCTGCTCAGGCATCCTCTTCAACCACGAGTCGGAGCGCCGAGGTGAGACCTTCGTGACCCGCAAGATCACTCTTGCTGCCGCACGCATCGCACAGGGCAAGCAGGACTGCCTCTATCTGGGCAACCTCGACTCCCTCCGCGACTGGGGCTATGCCAAGGACTATGTCGAGTGCATGTGGCTCATACTCCAGCACGAGACTCCTGAAGACTTCGTCATCGCTACAGGCGTACAGCACACCGTGCGCGAGTTCGCCTCACTCGCCTTCCACTATGCAGGCATCGAACTTCGTTGGGAAGGTCAGGGCATCGATGAGAAGGGCATTGTGGCTTCGGTCAGCAACCCAAGCCTATCGCACCTCATCGGCAAGACTGTAGTGGCCGTAAGCGAGGCTTTCTATCGTCCGACCGATGTTGTCAACCTCTGGGGCGACCCTACAAAGGCAAAGAACAAGCTCGGATGGAATCCGCAGACTACAAGCTTCGAACAGCTCGTGCAGATCATGGTCAACCACGACATGCAGAAGGTGGCTGCCGACCATGTCGCTTCGGTCATGCGCACCAACCTTGCCGAGTATCTCGAAAAGGGAATTGTCAAATAATATTTTCTATTAATATTTAATCTTAATCAACCATACCAATGCAACAGAACATCAAATCACAGCGTATCAATGTTGTGGATAGCCTGCGCGGATTTGCCGTAGTGGGCATCATCATAATCCATTTCCTCGAACACCTCAATTTCTATGCCTTCCCCGAACTGACTCCATTCGACGAGGGGTTGTGGGACACGGTGTTCTATCTCGGTGCCAGCAAGATGTATGCCATCTTCGCCCTGCTGTTTGGATTGAGCTGCTACATCCAGCACCATAATGCTGAGAAACGCGGCGAGGACTTCCGTCTGCGTTTCGCTTGGCGCATGCTCCTGCTCTTCGGATGGGGAATGCTTGATTTGGTTTTCTTCAATGGCGATATTCTGTGCACCTATGCCGCGTTGGGCCTGCTGCTAATCCCATTGGTCAAGGCAGCCGACAAGGTGCTGATGTTAGTTGCAGCGATATTGTTTGTCCAGCCTATCGAGGTCTATTACATCATCAAGGGTCTCATC
>SFEH01000172.1 GCA_004557315.1 Bacteroidales bacterium | reverse complement strand
CGGCAGCAATAGCAAATGGCGCTACAGGCAAGATAAGCAAAGAGGTGTCAGAGGCTATCGTAAAGGCTTGCGATGACGTTATCGCTGGCAAATATGACAATCAGTTCATCGTTGACGTTATCCAGGGAGGTGCTGGCACATCCACCAATATGAACGCCAACGAGGTGATAGCAAACATTGCATTGGAATATATGGGCCACGAGCGCGGTGAATACCAGTACTGCTCACCAAACGACCATGTCAACGGCTCACAATCTACAAACGACGCATATCCTTGTGCGACACGTCTCGCCATCTATGCTAAACATCTGCAGATGCTTCCTGTCATTGACAAGTTCATCGAGTCGCTCGACAAGAAGGCCGTGGAGTTCAGCAGCATCATCAAGATGGGACGTACACAGCTTCAGGACGCAGTGCCTATGACACTCGGCCTCACCTTCAAGGCTTTCGCCGACGGTATGCGTAATGAGAGAAGGCATATTGAGGAGGCAGCCAAGGAGCTCTTGGTGGTCAATATGGGCGCAACAGCAATCGGAACAGGTATCTGCTCAACATTGAGTTACCGTGAGGAATGCTTCAAGGCATTGCGCGAGATAACAGGTTGGGACGTCCAGCTCGCCAACGACTTCGTACAGGCAACCTCCGACGCCACCTCAATAATGGTTTACTCAGGCGCATTGAGAACGATGTGTACCACAATATGTAAGATTTGCAACGACTTGCGCCTCATGAGCTCAGGTCCTCGCTGCGGTCTTAACGAAATCAACCTTCCAAAGATGCAGCCGGGTTCTTCTATCATGCCGGGTAAGGTCAACCCTGTTATGCCAGAGGTGATGAACCAGATTTGCTACCGCGTTATCGGTAACGACACCTGCATCATGCTTGGCGCACAGAACGCACAGCTCGAGCTCAACGTTATGGAGCCTGTCATGGTTTATGCTGCCCTTGAGTCAATAGAGCTGCTCACAAACGGCTTCGAGGTGCTCCGCACTCTCTGTATCGACGGCATCACAGCCAACGCCGAACACTGCAACGAGATGGTGGAACACAGCATCGGCATCGTAACAGCCCTCGTGCCTGTACTCGGTTATAAGCCTTGCTCAAATCTCGCAAAAGAATCTCTCGCCACAGGTAAGGGCGTCATCGAGCTTATCAGAGAGAAAGGCCTCCTCACCGAAGAGCAGATTAAAGAGTTTATGAACCCTAAAAATATGATTATCTAATTATTAAAAGAAATAAGGAGAAAGATGGTGCCACTAATAATAATAAGGTGCCATCTTTCAAAGTTTTTCCAGAAGGTGCTATATTTTCATATTGACAGTTACAAATAATTTTCAATAATCAAAGGTATTATGTCAGAAACATCTACTAAGTCAAGGAATTACGTGATGTGGATAAAGTTGGCCATATCAGTATTCGTGTTGTTATTTTTCTGGATTGTCCCGGCAAGCTCTTACGGTCTGACAAACATCACTGTCGTTGAGCAGAGGGTTATCGCCGTATTCGCATTTGCTTTCGCGATGTGGGTCACAGAGGCTGTGCCATCATGGACGTCGTCGGTGCTCGTCATCGTGCTGCTTCTGTTGACATGTTCTAACGGAAGTATCTCGTTCTTGAAGGTCGAGGGTGTGAAGATGATTTCATACAAGAGCCTGATGTATGCTTTCGCTGACCCAACCATCATGCTGTTCCTCGGAGGCTTCGTCATCGCGGCCGTGGCATCAAAGATGGGTGTCGATGTGCAGCTTGCAAAGGCCTTGCTGAAGCTCTTCGGAAAGAAGTCGGAGTTCGTTCTCCTCGGATTCCTTCTCGTCACCGGATTGTTCTCTATGTTCATCAGCAACACCGCTACAGCGGCTATGATGCTTACCTTCATGGCTCCCGTGTTGCGCCACATGCCCGTCGATGGCAAGGGCAAGATAGCCCTCGCAATGGCAATCCCGATAGGAGCCAATATCGGTGGTATCGCCACACCTATAGGTACACCTCCTAACGCTATAGCCCTCAAGTTCTTAAATGACCCTGAAGGTCTAAACCTCGGAATAGGCTTCGGCGACTGGTTCGGAGTGATGTTCCCTTACGCACTCGTCCTTCTCCTCATCGCATGGGCACTCCTTATGTTATTGTTCCCATTCAAGAAGAAGACGATAGAGCTTGTACTCGAAGGCGAGACCAAGCATGGCTGGCAGCTCACAGTGACATATATCACAATGGCAGTAACAATCTTCCTGTGGATGTTCGACAAGGTCACTGGCCTCAACGCTAATATCGTCGCAATGATTCCTATCGCCATATTCTGCGTCACAGGAATCTTCACCAAGGAAGACCTCAACCAGATAAACTGGAGCGTGCTCTGGTTAGTGGCTGGCGGCTTCGCCCTTGGCACAGCACTCTACGAGACAGGTCTCGACAAACATCTTATCGAGGCAATACCGTTCCAGACATGGTCACCAATCGTAGTAATCATCGCTGCTTCTGTTGTGTGCTGGATCCTCTCTAACATCATCGCAAACACAGCCGCAGCCAACCTGCTTATCCCGGTCATGGTGACACTCGCAGTGGGTATGAGAGAGATGCTCGTCCCATTCGGAGGAGAGACAACAATGCTTCTCTCTGTGACACTCGCAGCATCACTCGCAATGTGCCTCCCAATCAGCACACCGCCAAATGCTATCGCCTACAGCACCGGTATGATTGAAACAAAAGATATGATGAAAGTCGGCGTGATCATGGGTATCGTTGGCCTCGTGTTAGCTATCTCCATGTTGGTCGTCATCGGAAAACTCGGATATTTTGCTTAATCTTTAAAATCTAATAACTATGGGAAAATGTAAAGGTCTATCCTCAGTAACAAAAAAACTGATCATGGCTATCACAGGCGCTTGCCTGGTGTTTTTCTTGCTGTTTCACGGCACAATGAACTTGGTTGCGATCTTCTCTCCTGAAGGGTATCAGGCTATCTGCGAGTTCCTCGGAGCTAATTGGTACGCAATCGTCGGAACAATCGGCATCGCCGCATTGATGATTTTTCACCTTATCTATGCCTTCGTGCTGTCTTTACAGAACTACAGGGCGCGCGGCAAACAGCGTTATGCTGTGACTGACAAGCAGGAAGGCGTGTCATGGGCGTCAAAGAACATGCTCGTCATCGGTGTCATCGTTCTCCTCGGTATCTTCTTACACCTCTATGGATTCTGGGCAAAGATGCAGCTTGTCGAGCTTCAGGGACAGGAGCCTGCCGATGGAATGGAACTTATCAAGGAAACATTCGGACAGTGGTATTATAGCGTCATCTACCTCGTATGGCTCGCATTCTTATGGTTCCACCTCGCTCACGGCGTTGCAAGCGTCATGCAGTCAATAGGC